>DATNQJ010000575.1:0-8970 GCA_036704085.1 Stenomitos sp. | reverse complement strand
TGTGCCACTCGCTTGACGCCGAGGGCCCCGGGGCCCTCGGCGTCAAGCGAGTGGCACAGGCCCTCGGTATTCAGCCGCCATCGCTCTACCACCATGTGGCCAACAACGAGGAGCTGGTGCGCTTGGTCACCATCGAGGGGTGGCGTCAACTGGGCAACTCCCTGGCCGATCGCCCCCGCGCCGCTACCCCGCGCGCCGGCATCGAGGCGCTGGCCAGGACCTTCCGTCGCTTCGTCACCGACCATCCCGGGTGGTACCAGGTCATGAGCGAAACGCGCCTCGCCCAGGACGATGCCGAGTTCATGCCGGTGGCCGGCCGGATCATGCAGGACTTCGCTGAGGCCCTCGCCCCCTTCGGCATCTCGGGCTCCGAGGTGGTCCACACCGTCCGGATGCTGCGTGCCAGCCTCCATGGCTTCGTGCTGCTCGAGCTGGGCGGCCAGTTCGGCATGCCCTTCGCGGCCGATGAGAGCTTCCAGTGGATGGTGGAGCGCCTGATCGGCATGCTGGATCGCGGTGCTCGGGGCACAGCGGGCGCCGTCTAGAACTTCGGGTTCTTCTTCCGCTCCTCCATCGACTTGCGGGTCTCGGCGTTGATCTGGTCCGGCCGGATGGCCCACATCAGCTGGGCCTCGCCGAAGGGCAGCGCATCCTGGTGGGTGTCCCAGACGTGCCACGTCTTGCCATGGGTGCTCCGAGCGAAATCCATGAGGGCCTTGTGGGCCGGCGCGGGAAGTCCCGGCGCCTGCAGCATCCCGCTGTCCACTTCGCCGTCATGCGGGTGCCAGTAGGCCTTTTCGCGCTCAGGCAAGCTCTTGTACAGCTTGTCCGAGATGATGTGCTCGATGCCGATGAGGTGCGCGCCCTTGGTGTTGCCGTCGTAGACGACACACTGGATGAAGTCCCCGTTGAGCTGCTGGCAGTAGTGAGTGACCCGCATCTGGTGCTGCTGTTCGGGCGGCAGATCGGCCTGATGCTTGTAGTTGTGGTAGCCATCCAGGTACAGCGCCAGCTCCTTGGCTGGAGTCAGGTCCTGAAGCACGGGAGCCGCCGCTTCCGGCGCCTTCGTCTGGGCCGGCTTGGCGGGATCCGAGTACCTGGCCGGCCCCTGCTCGGCGGCCTTCTGGGCATAGGCCCAGGATCCCCCGCAGGCGATGCCTGCCAGGGCGAGAGATGCGACCCAGAGCCGGTGTTTCTGCATGGCGACCTCCTGCACGAGGAAAGCGAGCAATCGGTTCATGGTAACACGGCGTTATGAATAGTTGTTGCGGTGTGAGCTTAGCTCGAGGCCCCGTCGATCCGGGCGCGAGACACGACCATCGGATGGTCGGAGGTCTTGTGCTCGATCGTGCTCCGGTCTCGCGTGTAGCCGCGGAAGGTGACGTCGGGGGACCCGAAGATCCAGTCGATGCCCACCTGCTTGGGGAGCTTGCCGCCAGGACCTTCGTTGGCGGCTGCGAGATCCGTGCCCTGGGTGAAGTGCTGGAAGGCCTCCGCCTGCTCGTTCATGTCGCCGGTGACGAAGACGGGCAGCCCGGTTTCGCGCCGCAGGCGATTGACCAGTTCGACCTCGAGGCCGGTCGCCTGGTCCCGCCAACGTTCCTGGTTCAGGTGGTCCCGCGTATCGGCGGGGTTGTGGACGTTGAGGAAGTAGGCCTCCTGGCCCGTCTGGCGGTTGCGCAGCAGGAGCAAGGGCATCTTGCGTTTGTGGCCGTCGAAGTAGGGAATCTCGAGGCTTCCAGGCTTGACGAGCTCCCACTTGTCCTTGCGCCAGGCGATCGCGTTGTCGGTGTCTTTCGTTCCCTTCGACAGGTTCGGGTAGACCGCGTAGCGGTCCTCGGCCACCTCGAGGAACGCCTTGAGCTGAGGGCGTTGCATCTCCTGGAAGCCCACCACGTCAACGTCGTGCTGCTCGAGCAGTTTGGCCGCCGAGCGGATGCGCACCGTACCCGGATCCCACCCGGGCTTGTTGCCGCCCGGCGCGGTATGGCTGTTGCCGAGGACATTGAAGGAGCTGATGACGAAGTTGGTTGCCGGTCTCGAAGGGGGCTGGTCGCCCGGGGCGGGTGGCGTCCCGGGAGCGGACAGCCACCGGTTCACCAGAGCCTGGAGCTGTTGTAGCAGTCCGGAGAGCACGGGCAGGAGCGGGATGCTCGGAGCGGCGGCGGGCGCAACGGTCGGGGACACCCCGCTTGCTAGCGGTGGGTAGGCGCTCAGGTATAGCTGATCAGGCGAGCCCTGGTAGGAAGTCGCAGGCTGCGCCGGGCTCGTGGGCATGGGCCCGTAGGCCATGGCCGGCGACGGGTAGCTGTAGGGATTCGGGCCCACCGGCGCGATCGTGACTCGGTCTGACATCGGCAACCTCTCCACCGGTCTATCGCCCGGCGTGCCGGCTGCCTTTCTTATGGCCGGATTAACGATGCCATAAGTCTGATCGGCAAATGGGAGGATCGTCTTTCGTGCCAGAGGGTTGACCGTTATCATTTTTGATACTAATATCAATATCGAAGTTGATAACAGTCGACAGGAGCCCGCGATGCCAACCCCCAAGGAATCCACCGCCGATCTCATCCTCCACCCGGTGCGCATGCGCGTGCTGCAGCTGCTCGGCACCGGCCGACACTACACCGCGCAGCAGCTTGCCGAGGCGCTGCCGGACGTGCCGTCGGCCACGCTCTACCGCCATCTCAACAAGCTCTTGAGCGGCAATCTCCTGGAAGTCGTCTCGCAGCGCCAGGTCCGCGGAGCCCAGGAGAAGACCTATGCCCTGAGGGGCGGGTCGGCCAGCGTGGACCCCCAGGAACTCGCCTCCGCCAGTCGCGAGGACCACATGCGCTACTTCACGACGTTCCTGGCCTCCTTGATGGCCGACTTCGAGCGCTACCTGCAGGGCGAGAGCTTCGATCTGGTTCAGGACCAGGTGGGGTATCGCACGCTTCCGTTGAACCTCTCGAAGGCGGAGTTCCTTCAGTTTGCCCAGGCCCTGCAAGAGGCCGTTCGCCCATTCATCGGGCTGCCCGACTCCCCCGAGCGCACCATCCGTCACTTTTCCACCGTCGTCATTCCGAGCCCAGCAGCCAGCAACCCCCAGGAGGCCTAACCATGACCAACGAGACGATCGCCACCCCCTCTTTCGATTGGCTGGACCGCATCCGGACCCAGCTCCTCCTGACCTCGCCCCTCTACCTCCTGGTGCCGGTTGCCTTCTACGCCCTGTACGCGGTGTGGGGCATCCATCCGACGTGGCCCGCGATCGGCGCCGGGGCCCTGGGCTGGTTCGTCGCCCTGGGGCTGCGCGCCCCGGTGGCCGTGCTGGCCCAGAAGCTCGCCGGTTCACAAGAGAAGGCCGGCAACTGGATCGTGGCGGCCTCGGGCCCCCTGGAGGAGACGCTGCGGCTGCTCGTCCTCTTGTGGCTCGGTCGCGACGCGGCCACGGCCCTGGCCATCGGCCTGGGCTGGGCCGGCATCGAGGTGGTCTTCACCCTCGTGAACGCATTTGCGGCCAACGCCCTCCTGCGCCGGGACGATCCCAAGTCCGTGCAGGCCCGCGAGATGCTCGCCCAGAACCTCAAAACGGATCACGGCCCCCTGTGGGGGGTGATCGAGCGCATCACGGCCTCGGCCCTGCACATCGCCAACACGTTGATTGTGGCGTGGATGCCCCTGGCGGCCATCGCCACGGCCCTGGTCCACAGTGCCCTCAACATGGGGGTCGTTCGCCTGAGCAAGAAGTCGATCGTGCTAGCCGAGGCCCTCTTGGCCCTCGTTGCCAGCCTCAGCTTCTGGCTGGGCCTGCACCTCTTCCACCTGATCTAGCCTCACGTGACAAGGAGCATGACACGATGAACCGCCTTTCCCGTCTCTGCGCCGCCACCGTCCTGGCGCTCGCCCTCTCCCCCGTCAGCTTGCCCGGATTCGCTCAGGCGGCGCCCGCCGTGATGGCCGCCCAGCCCCTGGGCGTCTGGAAGGGCGAGCTGAAGTTGCCCGGTCGCAGCCTTTCCATGGAGTTCACCTTCCAGCCGGCGGCCGATGGCACCTGGAGCGGCACCTTCTTCGTGCCGGGCCAGACCAATGCCCCCCTCTCCTTCAGCAAGGTCACGGTCGAGGCGGGGCACCTGGTCGCCGAGGCGGCCATGGCGCATGCCACCTACGAAGCGCAGCTCAGCCCGGACGGCAAGACCCTCATCGGCCAGTGGAAGCAGAACGGTGCCGTCCTGGATCTCACCATGGCGCACCAGGAGAGCCAAACGGTCCTGCGCCGCCCGCAGGATCCGGTCCCGCCCTTCCCGTACACCCAGGAAGAGGTGAGCTACGTCAATCCGCAGGGCCCGGTCCAGCTCGCGGGTACCCTCACCATGCCTCGCACGCAGGGCCCACACCCCGCCGTCCTCCTGATCACGGGCTCTGGCGCCCAGGACCGGGACGAGACGATCCTGGGGCATCGCCCCTTCCGCCTCATCGCCGACGACCTGACCCGGCGTGGGTTCGCCGTCTTGCGGGTGGACGATCGCGGCGTGGGCGGCTCCACGGGCTCGGTCATCCAGTCGACCACCGCGGACTTCGCCCTCGACGTGAAGGCGGGCCTGCGCTTCTTGCAGAGCCGGCCCGAGATCGATCGCCGGCACATCGGGCTGGTGGGCCACAGCGAGGGCGGCCTGATTGCCCCCATGGTCGCCGCCGGCAACCCGGATGTGGCCTTCGTCGTCCTGCTGGCCGGACCCGGCATGCGCGGGGATGCCACCATTCAGGCGCAGAGTGAAGCGATCGCCCGCAAGTCGGGAGCGAGCGAAGCGCAGCTCAAGTCGTCACAGGACGTGCAGCGTCAACTGCTCGCGATCGCTGCCGGCCCCACGCCCCGCGAGCAGGCGATCCCCCGGATGCGCGCGTTGCTCGCTACCCAGGTGCCGAACGATGGATCCCCCGACTCGCAGGCCAAGTGGAAGCAGCTGGATGCCCAGCTCGAGGCCATGCTCACTCCCTGGTACCGGTACTTCCTCACGTGCGATCCCCTGCCCTACCTGCGCAAGGTGACGTGTCCGGTGCTCGCCCTCAACGGCGAGAACGACACGCAGGTCCTGTACCGGCTGAACCTGGGTCCCATCGAGCGTGCTCTCAAGGAAGGCGGCAACCGGGACGTGACCGTCCAGTCCTTCCCGCAGCTCAACCACCTGTTCCAGACGAGCCAGACGGGCCTGCTGGACGAGTACGCCACGATCGAAGAGACCTTCGCCCCGGTGGCCCTCAAGACCATGGGCGACTGGCTGGAGCGGCACGCTCGCCGCTAACGCCGCCGGCTAGTCCGGCTTGCCGGCCTCGGTCAGGCGCCCGAGCGACTCCGCATCCAGCTGGAGCCGCATGGAGCCGAGCAGGTCTTCGACCTGCACGACCGAGGTCGCGCTCGCGATCGCGCATGTGACCCCGGGCTGGGCCATGACCCAGGCCAGGGCGACCTGGCTGTCGGTGGCGTGGTGCTGGGAGGCGATCGCATCCAGGGCGTCCAGCACGCGGAACCCCCGCTCGTTCATGTACGTCTGTTGCACCCGCGCGGCGCGGCTGGAGGAGGGCAGCGGTCGGTCCTTCCGGTACTTGCCGCTCAAGAAGCCGCTCGCGAGGCCGTAGTACGTCAAGACGCCCAGCCCGCGCTCCTGACAGAGCGCCTGGAGGGGGCCTTCGAACTCCTCTCGATCGAGCAGGTTGTAACCGGGTTGCATGGTCTCGTAGGGGCGAAGGCCGAGGCGCTGGGCCGTGTCGAGTGCTCCCTTCAGGCGGGGGGCCGTGTAGTTCGAGGCCCCGATGTGGCGCACCTTGCCCGCCTTGATGAGCTCGTCGAAGGTGGCGAGCGTCTCTTCGAGCGGCGTTTCGGGATCGTCGAAGTGGGCCTGGTAGAGGTCGATGACGTCCGTCTGGAGGCGGCGCAGGGAGCCGTCGACGGCGTCGAGGATGCGCTTGCGGGAGAGCCCCTTCTGATCCGGCGCCTCGCCCATGGCCGAGCCGACCTTGGTCGCGATCACGACCCGATCCCGGTGCTTTCGCGCCTGGAGCCAGCGACCCAGGATGGTCTCCGACTCGCCGCCCTGATGCCCGGGCACCCAGCGCGAGTAAACCTCCGCCGTGTCGATGAAGTTGCCGCCCCCGGCGACGTAGGCGTCCAGGACGGCAAAGGATGCGGCCTCGTCGGCGGTCCAGCCGAAGACGTTGCCACCCAGGCAAAGCGGCGAGACGCGTAGTTCCGTGGGGCCGAGGGTGCGCAGGGTCATGGCTCATGCTCCTTTCGAGTCGACTGACAAATCTTACATCGAGGGCAAGCCTGCTGTCGGTGGGGCTTCGGCGAACGACAGGCGGCAAGCAGCGCCAAGACCTCACGAGGCGTACAAGGGTCGGGTTTTGACCATGTTGGTCCTTGATGATTTGAATAAGCTACGTTAATGGCTGCCTGTACAGTGGTACAGTACCCTCGGTAGTTGTCAATTCCGAACGGGGGGCGCATGGCTGCGATGATCAAGCGGCTTTTCGCGGTTGGCCTGGCCCTGGTTGCTGGTGCGGCACCCGTCGCGTGTTCGCCCGCCTCGTTGGGCACCGCGCCCTCCCTGTCGACGTCGGATGCCCCCAACGTTTCGGCCTATCGACTCAGCGGCACCGTCGCTTTTCCCGAGCGCCAGACGCTCAGCTCCGGAGCCGCGGTGATCGACCGGGCCACCGTGACCCTGTACGACGCATCCAACCAGGCCGTCGCCGTGGGCCAGACCAACGCCACCGGCGCCTTCAGCCTCGATCCGGGCAGCGCCTTCGCCCCCACCACGGGCGCCACCTACGTGCTCGATTGTTACAAGCCCCTATCGGCCAACGGCCTGAGCGCGGACGTGGCACGCCTCAGGACCGTCGTCGCCTGGACGGGGAGCGGCTGGAACAGCGTCTCGGGGCCGACCATCGTCATCAACGCCCTGACCACCGCCGTCTGCGTCATCCAGGGCCTGCAGGCCGCGACTGTCCAGCCTCAGGATCTGATCGGTACGGTGAGCGGCGCCTCGGTGACGAGCCGGGTGAGTGCGATCGCCGACCAGTGGAGCGCCGTCAACACCCTGGTCACCGACCTGCTCGCCAAGGACCAGGATCCCGTGGCCCGCCTGGATTTTGCTAGCGGCCGCTACTTCGTGCTGCCCGATGCCGCCTCGGTCGTCAGGCTCGAGCGCTTCGACGGCGGCACCTTCACCAGCACGACCATGGACGGAACGGGCGCCCTGCAACTCTCGGGGCCCAAGCCCGATCCGGGAGACCCCGCCTCGGAGCTCCAGTACTTTCAGGTCGCGAGCGCGAGCGGGGACGGCACGCCACAGGTGGTCAGCGACGGCACCTACCTCTACACGCGCACCTGGAGCAGTGCCTACGCCAACACCTCGGCGGACGCCCTGAAGTGGAAGAAGTTCGGTAGCGGCTACAACGGAACCACCCGCGGGGCCTACCTCGGAACCCTGGGCAGCGCGACCTTTGCGGGGTGCTACGCGGCCTTCTACTGGAACGGCGGCATTTACCAGCCCAACGGCGCTGCGAACCAGTTCCTGCGCGTCGACACCACCACCGGCGTCCAGACCACGGTCACGACCACGGCGACCACCCTCGAGCGGGACCGCGGCACGCCCGGACCGGCCTACCTCTTCACCTGCGACGGGACCTATGTCTACGTGGTCGCGATGGGCATCAACGCGCGGACCACAACCGACTACAACGGCTACACCGTTCAGGTGCTCAATCCGGCAAACGGGTTCTCGTTGGTTCGGCAGTTCACCATGGACTCCGACTCGTACTACACGGATGGCGTGCTCTGCGACGGCGCCTACCTCTACCCCATCGAGTACCGGTCAGGAAACGCCCGGCTTCGCCGCTATCGGCTCGCGGATGGCGCGCGCGAGGACGAGTGGACCTTCGCTCAGTCTCATCTCGGTTATCCGTACAACGCGGCCTCCAACGATCCCCTCGCTGGCTCCTGGGATCCCGTCAACAAGGTCTTCTGGCTCGGCGACCTGACCAACGACAAGATCCACCTCCTGCGCGGGGGCGTCTATACCGATACCGGCTCCTACGTCTCGGCCCCGCTCGACTCGCTCACCGGCGCTCCCCACTATGGCCGCCTGAGCTGGAACGCCACGCTGCCTGCCGGCACCAGCCTCTCCGTCAAGGTCCGCTCGGCCAGCACGCTCGCCGACCTCGCCACCGCCACCTGGTACGGACCCACGAGCGCCGCCGACTCCTACACGACCTCGGGCATCTCCCTCAATGCCGTTCACGCGAGGCAGCGCTACCTCCAGGTCCAGGCGACCCTCGCCTCGACCAACGCGAACAACTCGCCCAAGCTCAATGCCTTGAGCGTGGAGGTGCTGCCATGAAGCTCCGCCTCGCCCTCGCCGGCACCTTCATCGTGACGGCGGCCTGCCAGCCCGCGAGCCTCACCCCGCCTCCCGCCACGAGCGGGCGCTACGCCGTCAGCGGGGTTGCCGCCTTTGACGAGCGGACGACCCAGGTCGCGCCCGATGCCCTCCGGCGCCTGGCCACCGTCACGCTGATCGACGCCGCCAACCGCACGGTCGCCACCACCCGCACGGACGCGGCGGGCGCCTTCACCCTCTTGCCCGGCAGCTCCTTCACCGCCGCCGCCAACGACGTCTTCTTCCTGAACGTCTTCAAGGGGACTCGCGATAACGCGGTGAGCGCCGACGTGGCACGCATGCGCACCATCCTGCAATGGACCACCGCCGGCTGGAGGAGCGTCTCGAGCGCGAGCGTCGTCGTCACCCCGCTCACCACCGCGGTCTCGATCATCCAGGGCCTCCAGCCCGCCAGCGTCTCGGTCGCTACCACCCTCGACACCGTCTCAGGCAGCAGCGTCACCACGGGCAACGGCACCCTCTCGGGAAACTGGAGCCCGGTCTACGGCCTGGTGCGCGAACTGCTCGCCAAGGACCAGGATCCCCTCGC
>DATNQJ010000574.1:0-2797 GCA_036704085.1 Stenomitos sp. | reverse complement strand
GTCTTGGTGAGCGATCGCCATGCCTACCGAGCTAGAGGAACGTTTAGGTCCCCCCACCCCAACCCGCCCCACCGGGGGGCGGGAGCCCTCCGATCGGGCGTACGTTACGGTTGAATCGACCGGGCCTCTAGCGGCGTCTCGATCCGCTCAGTTGCTGGCCCCGGCATCGTGCTCACTGGCGAGACGGTAGGCCTGCTGCAGGCTCACAGGAGCCGGGTACTGCCGGTCATAGAGGACCAAGGCGTTGGTGATGCCCCACAGCGGCGTCGCGACAAGCTTGCCCCGATAGGCCATGCCCACCGAGGGGCCGCCGTCGAGGTTGAGCGCGTCGTGCACGCCGAGTTGCCGCATGGCCTCGGCCTCCTCTTGCAGGGAAATGGCCGTCGGGAACGACACCAGGAGCATGCGGCGGCCATCCCGGGTGAGGCCCAGGGCCGTGCGCGGGTGACGGCCGAAAAGCGCCGGATCGCGGAAGCCCTCGAACCAGGGCCTCAACCAGACCTTCCCCTCCTTGACGAGCCGAGGGCCGGCCGCAAACGACAGCCATGCCCGGTGATAGTCGGGCAACCCCTCGGTCCGCAGCGTCCGGATCCGGGCCCGACCGTCCCGGGCAATGGTGAGCGCCGTGCCCCGGGTGTCCCAGTCGCGGTGCTGGACCAGGCGACCGGCGATCACGGTGTTGCCCAGCGTGTCGTAGGTGGAGACGCTGAAGAAGGTGCCGTTGACCACCGCCGCCGCATGGGCGTGGCGGGCGAAGTCGGCGAAGCTCTCATGGCAGCGATGCTGGGGGACGCCCCCGTGCGCGAAGCGCAGGGAGACCAGAGTCTGCCCGTCGCGCAAATCGGCCGCCACCACGACGAGCGGCACGGAACGGCGTTCGATCGAGACGTGCTTGCGAGCGATCGCCACGGGCTGGGCCATGACGGCCTGCGGCCCGAGGGCCCAGGCGAGACCGATGGCGATCCAGGATCGGCATGCGTTCATGGCCCCTCCGGCGACACAGCGACGTTCGCCCCTAGTGTCGACAATCCGGGGCGTCTCCTCCTCGGCACGGGGACCGACGTTCCTTGGCCACCTTGCTGAGGCGTGCGAAGCTCGCTTGCTCGTTGTAAGATGAGGCACTTTTCCCCGGAGGATCCATGATCGGCAACCTTTCCTCGCGCTCCCTCCTGTGGGCCGTCCTGTACGTCGCCCTCGCCGTCGTCACCTATTTCCTGCTCAATCCCTTCTGGGAAGCCCTCGCGTGGTCCCTCATCCTCGCGGCCGTCACCTGGCCCGGCTATCGCCGCCTGCGAGGCGCCCTGAAGGGCAAAGACACCGCCTCGGCCGTCGTGATGAGCCTGCTGGTCGTGGCCGCCGTCGCCGTCCCCGTCACCTTCATCGCGGCCTCCCTGCTGCGCGAGGTGGGACCGGCCTTCAACTCGGTGATGCACCTGCTCGCCTCGCCCCCGCCTCCTCCGGGCTGGCTGCAGCGCTTTCCGGCGCTCGTGACCTCCTACGACGACGCCCTCGAAGCCCTGCGTAACGGCTCGGGCATCGGACGCCAGTGGATCGTCTCGTTGGCCAAGCCCGGCACACGGCTCCTGGCGGCGGCGGGCGACACCCTCCTGCAGGGTGCCATCGCCCTGTTCACCTTGTTCTTCCTGTACCGCAACGGCGATCGCTACCGGACCCAGGCCAAGGCCGTCTTCACCCACCTTCTGGGTCCGTCGGTCGGACGCCTGGTCCCGCCCACCAAGGAGGCCATGCGCGCGGTGTTCGCGGGCGTCATCCTCGCCGCGGTGGCCCAGGGCGTCACGGCGGGCATCGGCTTCCTCATCGTCGGCCTGCATGCCCCCATCCTGTTGGGGGTGGCGACCGCGATCATGGCGCTCATCCCCTTCGGGGCCGTGCTCATCTGGGGTACGGCGGGCGCCTGGCTCATCGCCACCGGCTCGCTCGTCAAGGGGATCATCCTGCTCGCCTGGGGGGCGCTCGCGGTCAGCAGCGTGGACAACCTGGTGCGTCCGCTCGTCATCAGCGGCACCACGCGCCTGCCCTACCTGCAAGTCTTCTTCGCCTTTTTGGGAGGCCTGGCGACCTTCGGGCTGGTGGGTCTCTTCATTGGGCCGGCCATCCTCGCCGTGTGGATGGTGCTCTGGCATGAGTGGGCCGCCGAGGGCGCCGCGCAGCCGGCAGGGCCCGCCGATCTCGACACTCAAGCAACCGGAGGATAGATGCGCGCATTCCTGCTAGTCGGCCTGGGGGGCTGGGTGGGGGCGTTTGCCCGCTACACGATGGACCGGTGGGTGATCCACTGGATCGGCAGCCAGTTTCCCTACGGGACGCTCCTCATCAACCTGATCGGCTGCCTGATCCTGGGCTTTCTGGGCACGCTGGCCCGCGACCGGCTGGTGGCGATCCCGGCCGAGGTCTGGCTCCTGGCGAGCTACGGCTTCCTCGGGGCGTTCACGACCTTCTCGACCTTCAGCTTCGAGACCCTGCGCATGCTCGAAGACGCCCGCTTCCTCGCAGCCCTCGCCAACCTGCTCGGCAGCGTGCTCGGCGGGCTCTTGGCCTGCTATCTCGGCGCCGTCATCGCCCGGAGCCTCGCGGGCTAGCCTTCGGCAGGGGCCGGAGTTCCCGTCCGAGCGTGGCCTGGGAGTCGGCCGTGTGCTGCATGAGCAGGATCAGCTCCTCGCAAATCAGGACATTGAGGTCGATGACCCGATCGAGCTTGGCGAGCGGGTTGGCTGGATGGCTCGACAGGCTGCGACTCCGCTCGGAAAAGGCCGCGAGGCGCCGTCGGGTCGTCTCG
>DATNQJ010000573.1:0-3769 GCA_036704085.1 Stenomitos sp. | reverse complement strand
CGGCGTCGGTCATGGAGGTCCAGGCCGCGATCTCGGACAATGTCCGGAAGCACCCCACGCAAAGCTGGCGAGTGGCGTCCAGCTGGCAGATCTGGCGGCAAGGCGAGGGAACCGAAGCCAAGGTGAACCTCCGGGCATGGTACATGACGGGTGTCACCCCATTGTAGGAGGGTCGCGTGTCCTACGCCATCGTCCCGCTGGTGGCCCTCGCCGCCTCGCTTCTCACCTTCTACTCGGGCTTCGGGCTCGGCACCCTCCTGATGCCGGCCTTCGCCCTGTTCTTCCCCTTGCCGGTGGCGATCGCCGCCACCGCCATCGTCCACCTGCTCAACAACCTCGTGAAGGCCGGCCTCGTCATGCGCCATGCCTCCCGCCCCATCGTGCTGCGGTTCGGCGTGCCCGCGCTGATCGCCTCCGTCCTGGGAGCCTGGCTGCTCACCTGGATGAGCGGCCTGCCGCCATTTCTCAGCTACGACCTCTTGGGGCGGACCTTCGCCGTCACCCCCGTGAAGCTGCTGGTCGGGGTCCTGCTCGGCATCTTCGCCGTCCTCGACCTGTTGCCGGCCTTCCAGCGGTGGCAGGTGCCGATCCGCTGGATGCCCCTGGGGGGCGTCCTCTCGGGCTTCTTCGGGGGCGTCTCCGGCTTCCAGGGGGCCCTGCGATCGGCCTTTCTGGTGAAGGCCGGCCTGGACAAGGAGGCCTACATCGGGACCGGGGCCTTGATCGCCGTGCTCGTGGACGTGAGCCGCTTGGCCCTGTATGCCTGGGGCTTTGCCGCGCATCCCGGGGCCGGGACCCAGGTCGGATGGCCTCTCCTGGCCCTGACGACCGGCGCCGCGCTGACCGGGACGATCGTCGGCAACCGGTTGCTCTCGAAGGTCACCATGCACGCCATCCAGGGCATCGTGGCGGCGATGCTCGTCCTCCTCGCGGGGTCGTTGGCGCTGGGCCTCGTCTGATCCAGCCGGAGAGGCCGGCGTTGATCCGGCGGGGATTGGGATTAGGATAGGGCTACCGGACCCCGACTTGGGTAGTAACGGAGGCTCGCCCGATGATCGAGACCACCCCCGACATGGTGCGCACCATCTACGGCCAGATGGAGGAGCGGCTGGCGATCATTCGAGACCGCCTGCAACGTCCCCTCACGCTCGCCGAGAAGATCGTCTTCGGTCACCTGGACAAGCCCCGCGAGCAGACCCTCCTGGCCGGGTCCGCCTACCTCGACCTGCGGCCGGACCGGGTCATCATGCAGGACGCCACGGCCCAGATGGCGATCCTGCAGTTCATGCAGGCGCGCCTGCCGCGAGTGAAGGTGCCGGCCTCGGTGCACTGTGACCACCTCATCCAGGCCTACGAGGGAGCCCTCGCGGACACCCAGCGCGCCGAGGTCTCCAACAAGGAGGTCTACGAGTTCCTGCGCAGCGCCTGCGCCAAGTACGGCATCGGCTTCTGGGGGCCCGGCTCGGGCATCATCCACCAGGTGGTGCTCGAGAACTACGCCTTTCCGGGCGGCCTCATCATCGGGTCGGACTCGCACACCCCGAACATGGGCGGCCTCGGCATGGTGGCCATCGGCGTGGGCGGCGCGGACACGGTGGACGTCATGGCGGGCTTCCCGTGGGAGGTCTTGCAGCCCAAGCTGGTGGGCGTGAAGCTCACGGGCGAGATGAGCGGCTGGACGGCCCCCAAGGACGTCATCCTGTACGTGGCCGGCCGCCTCACGGTCAAGGGCGGCACCAACCGGATCGTCGAGTACTTCGGGCCGGGCGCCCGCACCTTCAGCGCCACGGGCAAGGCCACGATCACCAACATGGGCGCCGAGATCGGAGCCACCGCGTCGGTCTTCCCCTACGACGAGCACAGCGAGCGCTACATGCGGGCCACCGAGCGGGGCGAGCTCGCGGACCTGGCGAACCAGTACCGGCACCTGGTCATGGCGGATCCGGAGGTCGAGGAGGCGCCCGAGCGGTTCTTCGAGGAGGTGCTCGAGATCGACCTGAGCACCCTCGAGCCCCACATCGTGGGCCCGCACTCGCCGGACGTGGCGCGCCCGGTCTCGCAGCTCGCCGCAGACGTCGCCAAGCACGGCTACCCCGAGAAGATCTCGGTGGCCCTGGTCGGCAGCTGCACCAACTCGAGCTACGAGGACATCGGCCGCGCGGCCGACGTGGCCGAGCAGGCCTGCGCCCACGGCCACAAGATGCCCATCCCGTTCATGGTGAGCCCGGGCTCGGCGCAGGTCTTCGAGACCGTCCGCCGGGACGGCATGCTGCAGAGCCTGGAGCAGGTGGGCGCGACGGTGCTCGCCAACGCCTGCGGACCGTGTATCGGCCAGTGGAAGCGCGACGAGGTCAAGAAGGGCGATCGCAACACCATCGTCACCTCCTTCAACCGCAACTTCCCGGGGCGCAACGACTCCAACCCCGAAACCTTCGCCTTCGTCGCGAGCCCCGAAATCACCCTGGCCTACGGCCTGGCGGGGACCCTCGCCTTCAACCCGCTCGCGGACGAGTTGACCGCTCCGGACGGGACCAAGTGGCGCCTGCAGCCTCCGAAGAAGGCGGCCGAGATCCCGGCGCAGGGCTTCATCGGGCGGCGCAAGGGCTACATCGAGCCCCCCGAGCGTCCGGAGCACGTCGAGGTCCTCATCCCCACGGGCAGCGACCGGCTCCAGGTGCTCGATCCCTTCGAGCCCATGGTGGACCAGAAGTTCACGGACATGCCCGTCCTCATCAAGACCAAGGGCAAGACCACCACCGACCACATCTCGCCGGCGGGCCCGTGGCTCAGGTTCCGCGGTCACCTGGACAAGATCTCCGACAACATGCTCACCGGCGCCATCAACGCCTGGACGGGGGAACGGGGCAAGACGAGCAACGTCTGCACCGGCGAGCACGGGCTGGACGTCCCGGCCGTGGCCCGCGACTACAAGGCGCGGGGCATCTCGTGGGTGATCGTGGGAGACGAGAACTACGGCGAGGGGTCCAGCCGCGAGCACGCGGCCATGAGCCCGCGCTTCCTGGGCTGCCGGGTGGTGGTGGCGCGCTCCTTCGCGCGCATCCATGAAACCAACCTCAAGAAGCAGGGCATCCTGCCGCTCACCTTCGTGAACCCGGACGACTACGAGAAGATCCAGGCGGGCGATCGCGTCTCCCTGGAGTACCTGCACGAGCTCGACCCCGTGCGCACCGTGAACATGCTGGTCAGGCACCCGGACGGCTCGTCGGACGTCATCCCGACCAGGCACACCATGAATCTGGAACAAATCGGCTGGTTCTACGCGGGCTCGGCCCTCAACCTGCTCTCCAAGCTGACCGGCGAGTCGGTGCAGCAGCTCTCCAAGGGGCATCCCAAGGGGGCCATGCCGTAAGGCCGGGCACGCCACGAGCTCGGAGCGCCAATCAAGGGACAAAGTAGTATGATGGAGGCATGGATCGCAAGTCTCGTGCCGCCCTACTGTCCGTCATCTCCAACTCCGGCCTGGTTGCCTTGAAGCTCGGGGTGGGCCTCGTCACGGGATCGGTCGGTGTCCTGTCGGAGGCGATCCACAGCGGCATCGATCTTCTGGCGGCGGCGATGGCCTTCTTCGCCGTGCGGGCAGCGAGCAAGCCCGCCGACGAGGACCATCCCTTCGGCCACGGCAAGTACGAGAACCTGAGCGGCATGGTCGAGGCCGCCCTCATCTTCGTCGCGGCCCTGATGATCGCATTCGAGGCGCTGGACCACATCCGGCACGGCTCGCCGACCCCCGAGGTCGGCTGGGGCCTGG
>DATNQJ010000572.1:0-5932 GCA_036704085.1 Stenomitos sp. | reverse complement strand
GCCAAACAAGCAATTATGAACCCTGGGAATAGGTAGGGGTGCTTCATAGGTTGTTTATAGCACGCGGTGAGTGAATGAGTAGAACAAGAAGAAGCCCGCCGGGTGTGTGACCGGCGGGCTCTTGGTTTCAGAGAGGTGAGGTGGTGCGCTCTTGATGCTCTTAGGATGCCATATGTCCACCCGGGTGGCTGTTGGCTCCGTCGCACCCCCGGTGTGAGGTCGCTATCGCTCGCTTGCCTGCTCAGCCGGAAGGTGCCGAGAGGCCCAGGCGATCGCCCCGTCGCGCGTGTCGATCTCGCCCCGGAGCTGGGCCTCGACGATTGCTTCCAGCAGCATCCCAATCTGCTTGCCGGGCTTGAGCCCCAGCTCGCGCATGAGGTCCTTGCCGTCGATCAGACGCCGCGGCGCCGTGTAGGCCGCATCCGGGCGAAAGTAGGCCGCCAGCAACGCTGGTAGGGCCGCTGCCAGTTCCTGGGTCGCGGGGCTGTGGGCGGCCCGCTGGAGGGCCAGGTTCAGGAGCAGCAACCCTACGCTCGTGTCGCCGGCCGCCTGGAAGAAGCGGTAGAGCGCGACCGGGTCGTGCGGCGTCTTGGCGAGGGCTTCGGGCAAACGCTGGAGCTTCACCAGCCGCGTGAGGAAGTCCCGGGCCTTGGCGCTGAGCTTCAGTCGGTTGGCGATCGCCTCCACCCGCTTGGCACCCTCGGCCTCATACCCCTCGTAGGAGACGCTCTGGTCGGCGCCGTAGGTCGTGCAGAAGGGCTTGCCTACTTCATGCAGGAGGGCCGCGAGCTTGAGGACTGTCCACGGGGTGGCCCCCCCGCCCAGATCGCGGTCCAGATCCGCCTGCACCGCCGCGGCATGGGCCCCGAGGGTCGCCGGGAGCTGCTCGAGGCAGCGGGCCGTCTCGAGCGCATGGCCCTGGCCGCTCATGCGCGGGCCCTGGAGGCGCGCGAGCATGTTGAACTCGGGCAGGAGGACCATCAGGACGCCCATCCCGAAGAGCCGCTCGATCCAAAGGAAGGCCGCGGGCAGGGCCAAGATCTTGAGCAACTCGGCCGTCGTGCGCTCGGCCGCGACGTCGAGGAGCTTGCGCTTGTAGGTATCGACCCATTGCAGGGTCTCGAAGTCGATGGTGAAATCCAGGACCGCCGCGAAGCGGAACACCCGGATCATCCGCACGGGGTCGGCCACCAGGTTGTCGTCGCTGATGGCCCGCACGACCCGCCGTTCGAGATCCCGCAGGCCCCCCGTGGGATCGAGCGGCTCGGGCGCCTCGACCGCGGTGCCACCCTGCACCAGGGGCAGGGCGATCGCATTGATCGTCAGGTCCCGGTTGAAGAGGTCGTCCGCAATGGTCGCCCCCTGCAGGCGCGCCAGGTCGATCACCCCGCCCGATGCCAGGACGACCCGGGTGATGCCGAACTCGGCGTCCAAGAGGACGTAGTTGCCGCCCAGCGCCCGGGCGATCGCCTTGCCCAGACTCTCGGGGTCCCCCGACGTGATGAGGTCGATGTCCAGCCCGGCGCGACCCAAGAGGGCATCCCGCACGTAGCCTCCCACCACCCAGAGATCGCTGGCCTGACGGGCGGCCTGGTCCTTGAGGGTGTCGAAGAGGGGCGTGGGGTGCAGCGGGATGCTCGGCGGTTGGGCAGAAAGCGGCATGGTCGGTACCTCGGCCCCATCATGCCACCTGCGCCGGAGGGCTGTAAACCTGTCAAGTGGTGGTACAATAGCCCCGTCTTCACGTCTCGTCTGAAAGGGAGCGTCAATGGCGACTGGAACCCTGACTACCTCCATCAACCACCTGGAGAAGGCGCGGCTTCAACTCGACAAGTGCGGAGAGCTGCTGGGCCTCGATCAGAGCATGCTCGATCGGCTCGGGACCCCCGACAAGATCTTCCAGACGCACAGCCCGATCCGCATGGACGACGGCTCCATCCGGATGTTCCCCGGCTACCGCGTCCAGCACAACAACATCCTCGGCCCCTACACGGGCGGCATCCGCTTCCACCCCTCGGTCGACCTCAACAAGGTCACCTCGCTCGCGATGCTCATGACCTGGCAGTGCTCGCTGGTGGGCCTGCCCTACGGCGGCGCCAAGGGCGGCGTCACGGTCGACCCGCATCAGCTCTCGCTGGCCGAGCTCGAGCACCTGACCCGGCGCTACACCTCGGACATGGTGATGGTCTTCGATCCCCAGAAGGACATCCCCTCGCCCGACATCAACACGCATCCGCGCGAGATGGCCTGGATCATGGACACCTGGAGCACCAACCACGGCTACGCCGCCCCGGGGGTCGTCACGGGCAAGCCGGTCGCCATCGGCGGCACGGTCGGCCGCTCCAACGCCACCGGCCGCGGCGTCGTCCTCGCGCTGGACGACCTGCTCACCTTCATGGGCAAGTCCTGGAAGGGCCTGCGCATCGCCATCCAGGGCTTCGGCAAGCTGGGCTCGGTGACCGCGCGGCTGGCCGCCGAGCGGGGCGCCAAGGTGGTCGCGGTCTCGGACCTCACGGGCGGCCTGTACCGCGAGGAGGGCCTCGACATCGCCGATCTCATCGGCTACACCAAGGCCCACCGCTTCCTCAAGGGCTACCAGGAGGGCCAGCCCATCACCGAGGAAGAACTCCTGTACCTCCCCTGCGACGTCCTGATCCCCGCCTCCCTGGGCGGCCAGATCCACGCGGGCAATGCCCACAAGATCCAGGCCCCCATCGTGATCGAGGGGGCCAACGCCCCGGTGACCTTCGAGGCGGACGCCGTCCTCGAGGAGCGCGGCATCGTCGTGCTGCCGGATATCCTCGCCAACGCCGGGGGCGCCATCGTCAGCTACTTCGAGTGGGTCCAGGGCACCCAGCAGCTCTTCTGGACCGAGGACGAGGTCAACGCCCGCCTGCAAGAGGTCCTGAGCCGGGCCTTCCAGCGCGTGGCGACCAACGTCACCACCAAGGGCCTCTCCTTCCGCATGGCGGCCTACGTCGAGGCGGTGGGCCGCGTGGCCACGGCCCTCTCGCTGCGGGGCCTCTACCCCTAGCGCCTGCGGCTTTTGCTTTAGAAATACCCCTGAACGCACGCCCTTCGCAGCGAGGTTCGGCAGGCAAGAAGCCCGTCGAACCTCGCTTTCGCGTTGACCATTCCCGCTACGCCCGGCATAATTCACATATCTTTACGATCTCTCGACGGGGGCCTCCCGGCCGTGGCGGGCCACGTGGGGAAGGGGTGCGAGGAGAAGGTCATGAAGACGCGCGAGATCGATCGGACCATGTGGAACGATTACATGGCCCAGATCAGCAACCTGTGTTTGAACCGTCCCGTCACGCTCGAGCTGGTCAGCGAGGACCTCGGCGACCAGATGGTGGCCAACCACGTGTCCTTCATGGGCATGGCCCCCGAACTGAAGGGCTCGGAGGCCTGCTCGGTCGACATCGAGCTGGCCCGCATGGGCTCCACGGACCACCTCATGCAGGAAGTCTCCTGCGCCCAGCGCGTCGTCGTCCGCGAGGACGACGACGGCACGTTGATGGCCATGGACATCGAGGGCGAGGACCCCATGACCCACTCGCGGATCAAGGCCATCGTGACCTGGGATTAGTCACCCCACCGGGAGTTCGCCTAAGGGGGATGCTGTGGGCTATTACATCGTCGGAATCGACCTCGGCGGGACCAAGATTGCCTCCGCCCTGCTCGATACCGACCTGTCCATCGTCAAGAGCGACACGGTGCGCACGGAAAGCGGCGCGGGCCCCGAGGCGGTCGTAGAACAGATGGCCCAGTCGGTCGAGCGTCTGGTCGGAGACCTGGGCAAGGAGGCGATCCTCGGGGTCGGGGTGGCGAGCGCGGGCCTCATCGAGCCAGGCACGGGCAACGTGCTCTACTCGCCCAACCTCAACTGGCGCGACGTGCCCCTCCGGAGCATGTTGCGCGATCGCCTGGGCGTCGAGGTCTACGTCGACAACGACGTGAACATGGCGGCCCTGGGCGAGCTGCACTTCGGCGCGGGGCAGGGCGCCCGGCACATGGTCTGCGTGTTCGTCGGGACCGGCATCGGCTCCGGGATCGTCATCGACGGCCACCTCTACGAAGGCGCCAACGGCTTCGCGGGCGAGGTCGGCCACACCACCATCGAGTGGGACGGCCCGCCGTGCCCGAGCGGGAACCCCGGCTGCTGGGAGTCCTACGCCTCCGGCACGGCCATGGCCCGCCGCGCCCGGGAGGCCCTGGAACGCGGCGAGAGCTCGATCCTGCGGGACCTGGTGGAGGGGGACCTCGCCAAGGTGCGGGTGGAGACCATCGCCGAGGCGGATCTCAAGGGCGACTCCCTGGCGCACCGTATACTAGAAGAGACAGGCGAGTATCTGGGGGCGGGGCTGTCGAACCTCGTCAACACGCTCAACCCGGAGCTCATCATCATGGGCGGCGGGGTGATCCGGGGCGTGCCCCAGCTCTTCGATCTCGCCGAAACGAGCATGCGCCGCCGCGCGCTGACGGATGCGGCCGCGGTCGTGCGCATGGCCAAGGCGCGCTTCGGGCGCGAAGCGGGGGTGATCGGGGCGGGCGTCCTCGTGAAGCTCGCCGGTAAACCGTAGGAGGATGTAGCCATGATCGCCACCGTGACCCTCAACCCCTCACTGGACAAGATGCTCACCGTCGACGCACTGGTCGCGGACGACACCAACCGGGCCGTCGCGGTCCGCCTCGATCCGGGCGGCAAAGGGATCAACGTCTCGCGGGTGGTGCGGGAGTTCGGCGGTCAGACTCTGGCCATGGGCCTCTTGGGCGGACACAACGGCGAGCTCGTCAAGCATGCCCTCACGGACGAGGGCATCAGCACGGATTTCAACTGGATCGACGGCGAGACGCGCGAGAACCTGATCCTTGCGGACAAGCGCACCGGGGAGCAGTACCGGATCAACGCCCCGGGGCCCTACGTCCGGGTCGAGGAGGGCGATCGCATCAAGCGCAAGCTCTCCGGCTGGGATCGCCGGCCGGACTTCATCGTCTTCTCGGGCAGCGTGCCTCCGGGCATGGCCAAGGAGATTTACCAGGAGCTCATCGCGGATGCGCGCACCAAGGGCCTCAAGACGGCGCTCGACGCGGACGGGACCGCGTTGCGGGCCGGGGTGGCCGCCAAGCCGACGGTGGTCAAGCCCAATCGCTACGAGCTCGAGCGCTACGTCGGCCATGAGCTCAAGGGCGAAGTGGCCCTGGTGGGAGCCAGCCAGGAGCTGATTCGAGAGGGGGTCGAGCTCGTCATCCTCTCGGACGGCCCGCATGCCGCCTATGCCATCAGCGCGGCGGAGGTGTGGGTGGCCACGCCGCCGCGGATCGAGGCCCAGAGTGCGGTGGGCGCGGGCGACTCCATGCTGGGCGGCGTGATCTGGCGCCTCACCGGCGGGGCCAGCCTCCAGGAGGCGCTCGCCTGGGGGGTTGCCGCTGGCGCCGCCACGGCCATGACGCCGGGCACCGAGCTGTGCCACCTGCGGGATGTGAAGATGCTCCTGGAACAGGTTCAACTGCGCCGCCTGGAAGCGGTGGACGCGTCGCGCGTGTAAGGAGAGGAACCCATGGTCCACTACAAGGAGGTGTCGTACTTCGTCGAGGAGCTGACCTGCAAGTTCTGCGTCCGGCGCGTCCTCGACGGCTTACGGGCCGTCGACGGGGTGGTCGCGGTGCGAGTGAGCAGCGCTCCGGTCCTCGACGACACGACCGGCAACGGCTACGGCATCGCGACGGTCAAGTACAACCCGGAGTTCACGGGCGTCAATCAGCTCAAGCAGTACATGGAAGGGGACCTGGGCTTCACGGTCCGCGAGGTGCACGAGGAGAACCATCCGATCCACCACTCCTGAGGTCCCTCCACCGCTCGTGACGATTGCCTCCTTATCCGTAATCTGCTAGCATTGCCCTGGTAGGGCGCATATGGGGCGAAGGG
>DATNQJ010000571.1:0-7072 GCA_036704085.1 Stenomitos sp. | reverse complement strand
GATCATGCAACGACGCATGCGCGTCCTCGGGACGCGCGATCCCGAGGCCGATACGGTGCTCACCCGGGGCGCCATGGAATTCGTGGCGTCTCTGGCCAGGCGCTTCGAGCCGGCCCGCAAGGCCCTGCTGGAGCGGCGCTCCGAACGTCAGGAGCGCCTGCTGACCGGCGAGTTACCCACCTTCCCGCCCGAGACGGCCCATGTACGCTCGGGCAACTGGTCCGTCGCCCCCACCCCCTTGGATCTGTGGGATCGCCGGGTCGAAATCACCGGGCCGGTCGATCGAAAGATGATGATCAACGGCCTGAATTCCGGGGCCAAGGTCTTCATGGCGGATCTCGAGGACTCGTGCTCGCCGACCTGGACCAATCTGATCCAGGGGCAGCTGAACCTCATGGACACGGTGCGCCGGACCCTGCGCATGGAAGGGCCGGATGGCAAGGAGTACGTCCTCGGCCCCGAGACCGCCACCCTCGTCGTACGCCCTCGCGGCTGGCACATGACCGACCACCACGTGCTCTTCGAGGGAGAGCCCATTTCGGCCAGCCTCCTGGATTTCGGGCTCTACTTCTACCACAACGCCGAGGAGCTCGTGAATCGGGGGAGTGGCCCGTACTTCTACCTGCCCAAGCTGGAGAGCCACCTGGAGGCCCGGCTATGGAACGACGTGTTCGTCGCCGCCCAGGAGGATCTGGGCCTTCCCCGCGGCACCATTCGCGCGACGGTCCTGATCGAAACCCTCCCGGCGGCCTTCGAGATGGAGGAGATCCTGTTCGAGCTGAAGGAGCATGCGGCAGGGCTCAATGCCGGCCGCTGGGACTACATCTTCAGCGTGATCAAGAAGCTCGGCCATCGCCCGGACTTCATCCTGCCGGATCGAGGCCAGGTCACCATGAACGTGCCCTTCATGGCGGCCTACTCGGATCTGCTGGTCAAGACCTGCCACAAGCGGGGAGCCCATGCCATCGGAGGCATGTCCGCCTTCATCCCGAGCCGCAAGGATCCGCGGGTCAACGAACTGGCCCTCGCGAAGGTCCAGGAGGACAAGCTGCGCGAGGCCCTGGCGGGCTTCGACGGCACCTGGGTGGCGCACCCCGATCTGGTCCCGGTGGCGCGCGCCGTGTTCGACCGCGTCCTGGGTCCCAACCCGCATCAGCGGACCCGCCTGCGCACCGATCTGGAGGTGCCGCCCCAGGCCCTGCTCTCGGTGGCCATCCCCAGCGGAAAAATCACCGAGGCGGGGCTCCGCCTCAACCTCAGCGTGGCCCTCCAGTACCTCTCGGCCTGGCTGGGAGGACGGGGTGCTGTCGCCCTCCACGACCTCATGGAGGACGTGGCGACCGCCGAGATTTGCCGGGCGCAGATCTGGCAGTGGCTGCGCCACAACGTCCGGCTGGAGGATGGCCGGACGGTCTGTTCCACCCTCTACCGCCGCCTTCGAGACGAAGAGGTTGCCAAGCTCGGGGACCTCCCCCACCTGGAGGCCGCCGTGACCCTCCTGGACGAGCTCGTCCGGAGCGATCGCTTCGTCGACTTCCTCACGATCCCTGCCTACCAAGTCCTGGGACACTAGGCCCAGTCCGATTACGAAGGAGTAACTGATGCACGTCGATTCGACCCACCCCGTCACGTCCCTGAAGGAATCCTGGGCCCGGGATGCCCGCTGGAACGGCATCCGTCGGGAGCATACCGCCGAGGACGTCGTGAAGCTGCGTTCCTCGCTCAAGGTGGAGCACTCGCTCGCCAAGGCGGCCTCCGAGCGCCTCTGGGAGCTGCTCGAGACCAAGCCCTACATCCATACCTTCGGCGCGCTCACCGGAGCCCAGGCCGTCCAGATGGTGAAGGCGGGCCTGGAGGCCATCTACCTCAGCGGCTGGCAGGTGGCGGCCGACCAGAACCTCTCCGCCCAGACCTATCCGGATCAGAGCCTCTACCCCTCGAACTCGGTGCCGGCCGTCGTGCGGCGCCTCAACAACGCCCTCATGCGCGCCGATCAGATCCAGCGCCTGGAGGGCAAGGGTGACGTCCACTGGTACGCGCCCATCGTGGCGGACGCCGAGGCGGGCTTCGGCGGCCCCTTGCATGCCTTCGAGCTGACCAAGGCGCTCATCGAGGCCGGTGCCGGCGGGGTCCACTTCGAAGACCAGCTCGCCAGCGAGAAGAAGTGCGGCCACCTGGGCGGCAAGGTCCTCGTGCCGACCGGCCAGTTCATCCGGACGCTGCAGGCTGCCCGCCTGGCGGCGGACGTGATGGACGTGCCGACGGTCATTATCGCCCGCACCGACTCGCTCAACGCCAACCTGCTCACCAGCGACATCGATCCCCGTGACTGCCAGTTCCTGACCGGCGATCGCACTCCCGAGGGCTTCCATGTGGTGCGGGGCGGGATCCAGGCGGCGATCGCCCGTGGGCTCGCCTATGCTCCCTACGCCGATCTGCTCTGGTGCGAGACGAGCACCCCGGATCTCGAGGAGGCACGCATGTTCGCCGAGGCCATCCATGCCCAGTTCCCGGGCAAGATGCTGGCCTACAACTGCTCGCCCTCCTTCAACTGGAAGCGTCACCTCGATGACGCGGCCATCGCCAAGTTCCAGCGGGAGCTCGGGGCCATGGGCTACAAGTTCCAGTTCATCACCCTGGCGGGCTGGCACTCGATCAACCTGAATACCTTCGAGCTCGCCATGGCGTACCGGGAGGGCGGCATGTCCGCCTACGTCGACCTCCAGGATCGGGAGTTCGCCAACGAGCCCCTCGGCTATACCGCGACGCGCCACCAGCGTGAGGTGGGGACGGGCTACTTCGACCAGGTGTTGATGACCATCACCAAGGGGGTGACCAGCACGGCCGCCCTCGCCGGCTCCACCGAGGCCGCCCAGTTCCACTCGTAAAGGGGTCGCGAGCGGAACGGGGCCTGAAAAGGCCCATGACGGCGCAGAGGATGAGCGCGTTTCGCGCTCATCCTCTGCGTTTGAAGCTCGTATGCGGCTAAAGGGTCTTGAGCATCTGCAGGTAGGCGTCCGCCGCCTGCCGAATCATCATGGCCTGCTGCCAGAGGGGCGAGTTCTCGCCGGCCTGGCTCTTGGTGGCCGTCAACTGCTCGGTCAGGGTGACGATCTCGGTGACCGGCGCGCGATGGGCCGCCGCATGGGCGAGGCCTTCGTACAGGGTCGCGAGCTGGCCCTGGATCTGCTCGATGCCCGTCGTCAACTGGTTGACCGCCGAGACCACGCCCTGCATCGCGGCCTGGCGCTCCTCGGGGGTCGCCAGGCGCATGGTGCCGGCCGGGATGTCCACGGCTACTGGCGCCTGCGGAATGGTGGCCATCCGCATGGTCTCCATCGCCGGCTGGGGCGTCGGGGCCACCGGCTGCGGGGCCGCGACCGGAGCGGGCGGCGGCGTGAACACGGGCTCGGGCGTGAAGACCGGCTCGGCGGGCGGAGCGGCAAAGACGGGCTCGGGAGCGAACACCGGCTCGGCGGGCGGAGCGGCAAAGACGGGCTCAGGAGCGAACATCGGCTCGGCGGGCGGAGCCGCGAAGACGGGTTCGGCCGGGGGCGCCGCGAACATGGGTTCTGCCGGTGGGGCCGCGAACATGGGCTCGGCCGGGGCCTGGAACGCAGGGGCCTCGGGAGCGGCCGGACCGGTCTGGAAGCTCTTGATCAGCTCGTCGATCTCGGCATCCGCACCGGGCATCGCGAAGGGATCGGCGCTCGCCGCGGCAAACGGATCGGCCATGGGAGCCGGGGCGAAGGGAGGCTCCATGGCGGGCATGGGGGCAAAGGCGGGCTCGGCGAGCGCGGTGGGCTCGGCGAAGGGGGGAGCCGCGGGCTCGTTGGCGGACTGGTACAGCGCGAGCAGGTCGTTCAGCGTTGCGTCGTCGTTGCCGCCGGCTTCCCCGCCACCCCAGAAATCGCCGCCTTGAGGGGCGCCCGGAGTGGCCGCAGGTGCCCCGGCGGGGGCGTTATTGAGAAACGGCAGGTCCACCTTCTGATTCCGCCTTTCGGTTGTGACCCTCGGCTAATCGCCGATTTTCAAGACGGCCATGAAGGCCTCTTGGGGGATTTCGACGTTGCCCACCTGCTTCATGCGCTTCTTGCCCTCTTTCTGCTTCTCGAGCAGCTTGCGCTTGCGGGAGATGTCGCCCCCGTAGCACTTGGCCAAGACGTTCTTGCGCATGGCGCTGATGGTTTCGCGCGCGATGACCTTGTTGCCGATCGCGGCCTGGATGGGGACCTCGAACATCTGCCGGGGGATGAGCTCCCGGAGCTTCTCGGCGAGCTGACGCCCGACGGACTGGGCCCGGTCCCGGTGAACGATGGCCGACAGTGCGTCGACCGCCTCGCCCGCGAGCAGGATGTCCAGCTTGACCAGGTTCGACTCGCGGAAGCCCGCGAGCTCGTAGTCCATGGAGGCATACCCCTTGGTCCTACTCTTGAGCTGGTCGAAGAAGTCGGTGATCAGCTCGGCCAGCGGAATCTCGTAGGTGAGCTGCGTCCGGTCGCTGCTGAGGTACTCCATGTTCAGGTATACCCCGCGTTTTCCCTGCGCTAACTCCATCACGGGCCCCACGTAATCCTTGGGGCTGATGATGCTGACCTTGACGAAGGGCTCCTCCATGGTGGCGATCTTGACGGCCGGCGGCATGTTCGTCGGGTTATCGACCGAGACCGCCTCCCCGGTGGTGAGCGTCACCCGGTAGGCCACCGAGGGGGCCGTGGCGATGAGCGTCAGGCCGTACTCCCGCTCCAGGCGCTCCTGGATGATCTCCAGGTGCAGGAGGCCCAAGAAGCCGCAGCGGAAGCCGAAGCCCAAGGCCGCCGATGTCTCGGGCTCCCAGTGCAGGGAGGCGTCGTTGAGCGTGAGCTTCTCCAGGGCCTCGCGCAGCTGCGGGTAGTCCTCGGCCGAGGTGGGGTAGAGGCCGCAGAAGACCATGGGCGTCGCCTGCTTGTAGCCCGGCAGGGGCTCCTCGGCAGGGCGCTTGGCGAGGGTGATGGTGTCACCGACCCGGGCGTCCGCCACGTTCTTGATGGCGCCCGCCAGGTAGCCGACCTCGCCGATGCCCAGCTCGTCGACCGGGGTCTGCCGGGGCCGCAGGACGCCCAGCTCCGTGACCTGGATCTCGGCGCCGGTCGCCATCATGCGGAGGGTGTCGCCGACCTTGAGCTTGCCGTTGAAGACACGGAAGAAGACGATGACCCCGCGGTAGGCGTCGTAGTAGGAGTCGAAGATGAGGGCCTGGAGAGGCGCCTCGGCGTCACCCTTGGGGGCGGGGATCTTCTCGACGATCTGCTCGAGGATGTCCTGGATGCCGATGCCGGCCTTGGCCGAGGCGAGGACCGCCTCCGAGGCGTCGAGGCCGATGACCTCCTCGATCTCGGTGCGGACGCGCTCGGGCTCGGCGCCGGGCAGGTCGATCTTGTTGAGGACCGGGACGATCTCGAGGTCGTGCTCGAGGGCCAGGTAGACGTTGGCGAGCGTCTGGGCCTCGACGCCCTGCGAGGCGTCGACGACGAGGATGGCGCCCTCGCAGGCGGCCAGGGAGCGCGACACCTCGTAGGTGAAGTCGACGTGTCCCGGCGTGTCGATCAGGTTGATGACGTAGTCCTGGCCGTCCTTGGCGCGGTAGTTGAGGCGCACCGCCTGGGCCTTGATCGTGATGCCGCGCTCGCGCTCGATGTCCATCGAGTCGAGGAGCTGCTCTTCCATCTCCCGCTGTTCGACGGTGCCGGTGTATTCCAGCAACCGATCGGCCAGGGTGGACTTGCCATGGTCGATGTGGGCGATGATCGAGAAGTTTCGGATGCGATCCGTCGGGACGGCCATCGAGCGGGTTCCTTCTTGGGGTCGTACCAGGGGGGCGCGGCGCTTGTGGGGTTCTGAGGCCCCGTTAAACCGTTCATTATACCGCGAGCGGCGCTAAAGGGCATCTCCAGCCTGGATAAGGCCGGGTTCCGGGTCTTGGGGGCGTTTGTTCGTTAAGTGTTAAAACGCGCACGGGGTCCCGCTTTGCCGGATCTGGCGATCCTCAAGCTTAAATGGACCTTAACCGTCACTTAAGAAAGATCGGACCGGTTAAAGCGATATTCATTGCAGGTTAACGAAGTTGCTGTTCCCTCTTACGGAAGGAGCGTCCCGGAATGCGCAAGAACGCCTTGTCCACCCTGATCGCCGTCTCGGCCGGCCTCACCATCCTGTCTGGCTGCGGGGTTGCCCCCGGCACGGGCGTTTCGACCGCTTCGGGCGATGTCGGCTTCGATGCCGCCGCTACGAAGACGCTCAAGGATGGCTTCAAGAACGTCCACGCCGCCATCTTCGCCAAGCTCGACACCAACGGCGACAAGTACATCGATGAGTACGAGGCCGGTCCCTACTTCAGCCTGACCAAGGAATTCCCCAACGCCGACAAGGGCAAGAGCGGCAAGGGCAACGGCAAGATCTCGAAGACCGAGTTCATGAAGTACGCCACCGCCGGTGGTCTCTTGAGCGGCCGTGACACGCCGGATGCCTTCATGAAGCGGATGCGCTCCTTCATTGCGACGGCCTTCACCCGCCTCGACAAGAAGGCCCCCAACAGCGGCCTCTTCGGCAAGGGTGATGGCTACCTCTCGCAGGAAGAGCTCTCGGATGCGTCGCTCGCCAAGCTGGGTCTGGGCTTCGCCTACGACAAGGTCCACATCCGGGTGATGATCCCGGCCTTCGATCCGGCGGATATCACCGCTTGCGACAAGACCGGCGACGGCCAGCTCTCGCAGGGCGAATTCGAGGACCTCTACATGGTCGCGGTCGCCAAGGCCATCAACCCGAACTACAACCCGAACCCGACTCCGGCTCCGAACCCCGCGCCCTCGGTCGATCCCGGTCCCGCCCCGGCCCCCACGCCGGCGGATCCCGGTACCGGCGGCAACACCCCGGTGGTTCCGACCGAATCCCAGTGGTGGAACTTCTAGTCCCTTACATACTTCCACCCACGAAATGGCCCCGAGCAAAGCTCGGGGCCATTCCCTTTTGGGCTGGGTGACGGGTTCTCTCGCGCGGTAGGCGACGGTGGATTCCGGCCTGCGCCGGAATGACG
>DATNQJ010000570.1:0-8513 GCA_036704085.1 Stenomitos sp. | reverse complement strand
GCCAGCCCATGCCGGGCCACCAGCCGATCTTCCGGCCAATGCCCGGTCGCCAGCCCATGCCGGGTCACATGCCGGTCCATCAGCCGATGCCCGGCCGGATGCCCGTCCAGAGCAAGTAACACACTTACCACACCATCACTTCAACACCTTATCAACATGCCCGAGCTGGCCTTCCAGGAACGCCCTGGAAGGCCAGTCCTTTCACGCCCTCCCCTGTCGCAAGGGGGGTCGTTCTGGGTATGGAAGAGAAGACTGCCCTTGGACCGGAGGCCATGCAACCGACGGATTTGTCCCCTTCTCCCGCTCCTCGCTCCGACGAGTTCGAACGCTTCTTCATGCTCGCCTTCGACATGTGCTGCGTGGCGAGCCTCGACGGCTTTTTTCGCCGCGTCAATCCAGCCTTTGTGCGCGGGCTCGGGTACAGCGAGGCCGAACTCCTGGCGCGCCCCTTCTACGAGTGGCTCCATCCCGAGGACGTCGCGGAGACGGCCGCCGAATTCGCCCGTCTCTCCGAGGGAGGGGCCGGGCGCAACTACGTGAACCGCTACCGCCACCAGGACGGGACCTACCGGTGGCTGGAATGGATGGCCTCGGCGGCGGAGGGGCTCGTCTACGCGGTCGCCCGCGATGTCACCGACGCCCGGCGGGTCGCCGAGGCCCTGCGCCAGAGCGAGCACCAGTTCCGCATGTTGGCCGAGAACGCGACCGACGTCATCCTCCTGACCACGCCCGCGGGTGTCGTGCAGTATGCCTCCCCCGCCGGCGAGCGGCTCCTCGGCTACGACGCAGAGGCCCTCGTAGGCAAGCGGATCGTCGAGTTCATTCACCCGGAGGATCTACCCGCCGCCACCACGGGGCACCTCACGGCCCTTCAGACCGGCTCGGCCGAGGCCCGCTATCGGGTCATGGCCCGTGACGGCCGAGAGGCCTGGCTCGAGGTGTTCAAGAAGGCCGTGTGCGACCCCGAGACCGGCGCGGTGGTCGGCGTGCAGGCCATCTCGCGCGACATCACCGAGCGTTGCCGCATGGAGCTGGCGCTCCGAGCCAGCGAGGAACGACTCCGGGCCATCTTCGACTACAGCCTGGATGCCGTCGTCGGCCTCTCCACGGCCGGCCTCGTCGAGAGCTGGAACCCGGCTGCCGAGCGCCTGTTCGGCTACACGGCCGGCGAGATGTTGGGGCAATCCTTCCAGCTCCTCCTTCCGCCCACTCAGGACGAGGCGCGGATACGCTTCGGATTGGAAGGACAACCGTCCGCCCCGCATGCCTTCGAGACCGAGCTGCGGCATCGGGCGGGACACCTGGTCCCCGTGGACGTCACCCTCTCGCCGATTCCCGGCGAATCGGGCGAGCTCAGGGGCTACTCGGCGATCCTCCACGACATCCGGGAGCGTCGTGAGCTCGACCGCCTCAAGGAGCAGTTCGTCTCGACGGTCGCCCACGAGCTGAGAACGCCCCTGAGCTCGATCTACGGGTCGCTGAAGCTGATGGCGAGCGGGAAGCTCGACCAGGATCCGGCCAACCGGCAGCGCATCCTGGACATCGCCGTCACCAACGCCGACCGGCTGGCCCGGATCATCGACGACCTGCTCGAGCACGAGCGCCTCCAGAGCGGGCGAGCGGTGATGGACCGGGTGGCCTGCAACGGGCAGGACCTCCTGCTTCAGCTTGAAGACACCATGCGGCCGGTCGCCGACAAGGCCGGAATCCGCCTGGAGGTCGACATCCCGGAGACCCTTCCCATGTGGGCCGATCCCGATCGCGTGCTCCAGATCCTGCTCAACCTGGTCGGCAATGCCCTCAAGTTCACTCCCAGTGGCCGCTCGGTCCGCGTCGGCGGGTGTCGCACGGAGGAGGCGATCCGCTTCGAGGTGGCCGACGAGGGACGTGGCATCCCCCCGACCATGCGCGAGCGCATCTTCGACCGCTTCCAGCAGGTCGCCAGCTCCGATGCCCGGGACAAGGGGGGATCGGGCCTGGGATTGGCCATCTGTCGGGGCCTGGTCCAGGCCCATGGCGGCCGCATCGGCGTGGATAGCGAAGAAGGGGTGGGAAGCACCTTCTGGTTCACGCTGCCCCTCGATCACAGTCCGTCCGCCTGAGCCCCCTTGCCGCCCTTCACCTGCCGCCGAGGATCCCCATGACCGACCGGCCCCCTTCCTCCAACGCCGAAATCGACCGCCTCTCCGCCATCATCGCCACGCAACAGGCGATCGCGGTCCAGGGGCAGGACTTCGATGCCGTCATGCGGCTCATCACCGAGCGCTCACAGACCCTGACCCGCGCCGACGGGGCCGTCATCGAGCTGGCCGAAGGCGACGAGATGGTCTACCGCTATGCGAGCGGTACGGCCGAGGCATCGCTCGGCATGCGCCTGAATCGCGACGGGAGCATCTCCGGGCTGAGCATCATGACAGGCGAGATCCTGCTCTGCCACGACTCCGAGGTGGACGACCGGGTCGATCGGGAGGCCTGCCGTCGGGTCGGGTGCCGCTCGCTCATCGTGGTGCCCCTGCGCCATGAGCAGACCCTGGTCGGCGTGCTCAAGGTGATGGCCGGGACGTCCGCGGCCTTCGACGCGCACGACCTCAACACCCTCCAGCTCATGGCGGGCTTCATCGGGACGGCCATGCACCGGGCCCAGACCGCCCGGCTCCAGCAGTCGCTGCTGCAGCAGCTACGCACCCAGCAAGACCTGATGCAGCGCATCATCGACCACACGCCCCTGGCCATGGCCTTCATCGATTGCGAGCTGACCTATCGCTGGAACAACCCGGCCCACAGCCGCCTCATCGGGGCTCCCTCGGAGCGTCTCATCGGGCGCTCGATCGCCGAGCAGCAGCCGACCCTGCCGGCACAGTTCGGCGACATCTACCGGCGGGTCCTGGAAAGCTCGGAAACGGTCGTGCTGGAAGACCAGCCCGTGATCCTGACCTACGACGGCATTCCGACCCAGCGGTACGTGGACCTGAGCTACGTCCCGACCCGCGACGCCCAGGGCGACCTCGAGGGCTTCATCGCTCTGGCCGCCGATGTCACCGAACGAGTCGAGCGCGAGCGCTTCCAGGCCGAGCGCATTGCGGCCCTCCAGGAATCCGATCGGCTCAAGGACCAGTTCATCTCGATGGTCTCCCACGAGCTACGCACGCCCCTGACGTCCTTGCGCGGCTCGCTGGGGCTGCTTGCCAGCGGGCGCATGGGCACCCTCCCGGACCAGGGCCAGCAGATGATCCAGATGGCCCACAACAATTGCGAGCGCCTCATGCGCCTGGTCAACGACATCCTCGACATCGCCCAGATCCAGGCCGGCAAGTTCCGGATCCAGACCGAGGCCTGCGATGCTCGGACCCTCGCCCAGGAGGCCGTGGAGGCCATGCAAGGGATGGCGAACAAGGCCAAGGTGCGGCTCGTCACCAAGGCGCCGTCCCTTCCCCTGCGGGCGGATCCGGGCCGCATCATCCAGGCCCTCTCCAACCTCCTCAGCAACGCCATCAAGTTCTCCCCGGTCGAGGCCTTGATCCAGGTCACGCTCACCCGGGTCGACCAGGGTGTGCGCTTCGTCGTCACGGACCAGGGGCCGGGCATTCCAGCAGACCAGCAGGATCTCATCTTCGAACGCTTCGAGCAGGTGGACTCGTCGGACACCCGGGCGCGGGGAGGGACCGGGCTGGGATTGCCCATTTGCCGGAGCATCATCCGGGCGCATGGCGGCCAAATCGGGGTCGAGAACTTGCCTGAAGGGGGCAGCGCCTTCTGGTTCACGCTGCCCGCTGCCGACGCCGCCTAGGAGGCGCGAGCAACGCTTGATCCCGTCCGGGACGGAGCTATGCTGGGGCCAGCCCCGGGGCGCGCGGTCACGCGCGGGGGCGGGAGGCAGCCATGGAACGAGACTGGATCCCCCCGGAACCCGCCGGCGTCGAGCAGGCCGGCACGGACGAGGACCTCGAGGAGCGTACCGTCGAGCGTCCCGAGTTCATGGGCGAATTCGGAGAGCGCGAGGAGCCCCGCCGGGACGACGAGGAGTCCCCGCACTAAGAGCGCCTAATGCTTCCGCGGCCAGTGGAGGTTCGACAGGACGATCACGATGTCATCGACCATGTTCAGGGCCGCCTGGGCGATGTCCTTGTAGGCCAGGGTCTTGGAGGCGGCGAGGATGTTGACGGCCAGGGGCAGCAGATCGTTCAGGAGCGGCACATTCCCCACGAAGGGGATCAGGGACGCGAGCATCCCCACGGCCGTCGCCTTGATGGCCTCCTGCTTGTCGAACTTTTCGCCGCGATGGGTCAACCAGTAGATGGAAAGCCCCTTGGCCGCCCCGATGGCGACCTCGATGGCGATGGGCACCACCAGAGCGGGCAGCACGTCGACCTGGATGCTCTGCATGACCTTGTCGAGCGACAGATCGATCTCGAAGTCCTTGGAGCTGACGTGGACCAGGCCCTTCTTCGGGGTCTTGGAGAAGTCGTAGAGCGTGGAGGCCATCAGCTGGTAGTGCAGCGTGACGACGGGACCGTCTTCGGTCACGTAGACGTCGGAACGGCGACGCATGCCGACGGCGAAGTCGTGCGCCAGCTTGTCGGCCTTGGCATTGTCGGCCTGGAGGGCGGCCTCGGTGGCGATACGAGCGGTCGGCAACGGATCTCGGCCGCACCCCGCCAGGCTCGAAGCCAGCAGGGCCGCGGAGAGGAGCAAACTGATGAAACGCATGAGCGGGATGAACTCCTTGTGCGATGACGCGAGCAGATCGCGAGCAGATAGGGAGTTATTTGGCTTAGAAGTGCTTAAGATTCTTATCGAATAGCTAAGCATTGGTTAAGAAACGACTAAGAAACCGCCCCCTCGGGGCAGGTTCCGTAGAAAACTCCGATTCGCAGGATCAACGGAGCTGATGTACTGGATTTGCGGCTTTTTACCCCCCGTAAAACCGCGGTACGCCAAGGAGTTTCCTGGTCATGTCGTCCTCAGATCCCACCGAAGCAACGCCCTCGACCCGCCAGCGCCGGTCCGACGGTTGGCGGCTGGCCATGACGTCGCTGATCCCGCCCCGTTTGGACCAGTGGCCGCGCAGCACCCGGTTCTGGGTGCTGTTGCTGGTGGCCGTCAGCCTCGTGCTCGTCGCGAGCGTGACGCTCGTCGCCCAGCAGGGCCTCTCCTTGATCCGCCATGACCAGGCCCAGGTCGGTCAGGTGCGCATCCCGGTGGTCAAGGAGGCGTATCGGCTCAAGATTGCCAACGAGCGCCTCTTCGTCGGCCTGCGCGGCTTCGTCATCACGGGCGACGAGCAGGTGCTCGCCCCCTGGAGCGAGGGGGATCGCGACTTCGAGGCGGCGCTGGCGACCCTGCGTAGCCTGAACGCCAGCCCTCGGACCCGCCAGAGCCTGACGGAGCTCGAGCGCGCCCATGTTGCGTTCGAGGCCCTTGGCAACCACATCATCGCCATGCGGCGGGTCGGGGCGCCGATCGAGACCCTCCAGCGCCTGATCGCCCAGGGCAACCAGCGAAAGGTCCGGCTGGACGCGCAGCTGGACGCCATCATCGCCCAGCAGAATGCAGACCTCGCTCAGGCGGGAGCTCACCTGGACCGCCAGGAAGGCCGCTTCGAGCTTCAGCTCTATGGCATCGCCGTACTGGCCGTCCTCGTGACGCTGGTCCTGGCCATGCTCGTGATCTGGCGGGTCATGTTCCCGTTGAGGGCCCTGGAAGAGGCCTCCTTGGCCGTTGGTAGCGGGCAGTTCGGCGCGCGGGTCCCGCGGCTCGACAACCTCGAGTTCGAGACGGTGGCCGAGGCCTTCAACCAGATGGCCGCGCACGTCGAGCGCTCCATCCAGGCCCTCCAGGACGCCAACACGCAGCTGCGCGAGAACGATCGCTACAAGGACGAGTTCCTCGCCGTCATCAGCCACGAGCTGCGGACCCCGCTGAACCTCATCCTCGGCTTCGGCGGCATGCTCGAGGCCGAGTTGCAGGGGCCCCTGACGCCGCAGCAACGGGATTGCCTGGAACGGATGATGAAGGGTGGCAAGCAGATGCTGGCCCTCATCAACGACCTGCTCGACATGAGCCAGCTGGCGGCCGGCAAGCTCCACCTGAAGCAGACCGAGGTCGTCTACCCGGCCCTGATCGATCAGGCGGTCGGCATCATCCGTCCCCTGGCCGAGGACAAGCAGCTCGACGTGTCCGTGACCCTCGCGCCGTCCCAGCCCGTCCGGCTGGACAGCGTACGCATCGTCAAGGTGCTCACGAGCCTGCTGAGCAACGCCGTGAAGTTCACCGACCGCGGGGGCCACATCGGCGTACAGGCCTTCATCCAGGAGAACGAGCTCGTCACCGAGATCTCGGACACGGGCTGCGGGATCGCCGAGGCCGACCTGCCCCGTCTCTTCGAGCAGTTCTTCCAGCTCGACATGAGCACCACCCGCCGTGCGGGCGGCGCGGGGCTCGGCCTGGCCATCGCCAAGGGCATGGTCCAGGCCCATGGCGGCCGCATCGGCGTGCGCAGCGACGTCGGCAAGGGCAGCGTCTTCTGGTTCTCGCTGCCGCTTTCCCGGCCGGCCGCCTAACCAGGGTCGCTAGCTGGCGACCACGGTGGTCGGCACCACCGCCGGGTAGACCGTCACCTTCTCGCTGATGCCCTTCAGCTGGACGACCTGGGGCTCCAGATAGTCGATCTGGCCGACCTGGGCCACTCCTTGCGAGGAGTAGACCGCCTCGGACAGGTAGATCTCGCCGGCTCCCGCGAGCGCCTGGATGCGCGCCGCCTGGTTGACCGTCTGGCCGAAGTAGTCGATCCGATCGTTCGAGCTGACGGCGATGCAGGCTCCCTCATGGATGCCGATCTTGAGGAAGAGCTCTACCTCCGACCGGCGGTTCCACTCCGAGAGCTTGCGGTTCATCTCCGCGGCGGCGGCCACGGCCGACTCGGGGCGCGGGAAGGTGGCCATGATGGCGTCGCCGATCGTCTTGACGATGGCGCCTTCGTGCTCGGACACCGTCTCGGACAGGATCTTGAAGTGCTCCTGGACGAGCTCGTAGGCGCTGAGGTCCCCGATGCGATCGTACAGTTGCGTCGAGTCCTTGAGGTCCGTGAACAGGAAGGTCAAGGACCGCAAGGAGAAGCTGGAGCCGGGGGCCATGGAGTGGTTGCGGTACAGGTCGCGGAAGGCCTGGGACGTCAGGATCCGCTTGCCCGTCAGGAAGGGGCGGTAGGCCCGGTAAGCCTCGCAGGCATCCGGCATGTCCGGCAGGGCCGAGAGGTTGATCAGGGCCACGGTGGCGGGACGCTCGGTCGTGTTCGTGATCTGCAGCGTCACGGGGCCGGCGGCGAGGGCGGTCGCGCCCAGGAACGCCTGGTCGTGCAGGTCGATCATCGTCTGGCTCGCACCGGCCGAGACCTGCAGGTGGCAGTTGGCATGGTGGGAGGCGCTCACGAGGCGATACGCGCCGGCAGAGAGCTCCAGCGCGAGGCTCTTGGTCCCCAGGGGCGGCAGGAACTCGAGCATCACGCGTGCGGCCCCCATCACGGCCTCCACCTCGGGCGATCGCAGCCGGTTGCTCGAGAAGATGTAGCGCAAGAGCTCGGGGCCGGGGGCAAGCTCGTTGGGGCGGTGGTAACGGATGGAGCGGATGGCGGGGGCCACGGTGAAGGACACCTCGACGGCGTCATCCAGGGTGGCCTCGACGTCCAGGTCGCACACGGCGCAGTGGGTCTGGGCGGAGAGCTCCCCCAGCGCGTGACCGGATTGCAGGTAGCCGCCACAGCCGTAGCACAGCACGTTCCAGGCCAGGTCGAATATGCCGGCGCGTCCGGCGTGGACGAACAGGTCGATGGCCCGATGCTCGGGCATGCCGCGCTCGGCGGCGTAGGTCAGCGGGTTCACCCGGAACAGCGCCTCGTCTGGGGCGCTCGCGACGAAGTCGCGCAGGTCTTCGAGCTCTGCGGGCGTGAAGTGTTGCGAACGGCCCAAGGCCTCGATCCGGGCGGCCAGGTTGCTGCTCATAGGTACCTCTGAAGGGGGGCATGCCACGAGCAGCATACCCTTGCCTACTTGCCTCTACACAGGGCGGGGGCCGGGCGCTAGAATGGACGACCGGCATCCGCATCCCTCAGGAGGTCACCGTGTCCGATACCGTCATGTTCCACAATCCCCGCTGCAGCAAGAGCCGCGAGACCCTGTCCCTCTTAGAGGCACAGGGGATCCAGCCCACCATCGTCCGCTACCTCGACACGCCGCCGACGGCCGAAGAGCTGGATCGGATCCTGAAGCAGCTCGGCATGGAGCCGCAGGAGCTCATGCGCACCAAGGAGGACCGTTACGAGGAGCTGGGCCTGGCCGGCAAGCAGCTGTCGCGGGCGGAGGCCATCCGGGTGATGGTCGAGAACCCCATCCTGATCGAGCGCCCCATCGTGGTCCGAGGCGGCAAGGCCGTCATTGGCCGCCCGCCCGAGAAGGTCAAGGAGCTGTTCTAGCTAGGTTCCCCTCAACTCGCACATTTCCCACCTTGCAACGAAGTTC
>DATNQJ010000569.1:0-3745 GCA_036704085.1 Stenomitos sp. | reverse complement strand
CAACAACGTCGTGCGCTTCAACGGCTGGCCCGGCCAGGTCCTGAGCGTCAGCGGCGATCGCACCACCCTCACGGTCAAGGTGCCCCAGCGCTCGGGTCTCTCCGGCACCATCTCCGTCCAGATCGGCAACCTCATCAAGCTCGGCCCCCTCTGGAGCCAGAACGGCTGGAGCGACGCCTTTGCCGACGGTGGGAACCTCAAGGGCCTGGTCAACGTCACCGTCGGCTCGGGGGCCGTCACCCTGAGTGGAGCGGGCGGCAACACGGACACGACGGCCGCGGACTTCGCCCGAGGCACCCTCAACGGTCTGGCCGCCACGTCTTCGGACCCGATCGACAGCGGCGACGGGGCCGTGACCATCGCCATCAAGCCCCTGCGCGTCCTGCAAGTCTATCCGGACGGGGGCCAGCAACTTGCGGCGGCCCAGGGCGTCTACAACTGGCGACCCGATCTCTTCAGCTTCGAGCTGCTCAAGGTTTCGACCTACAACACCCTCACCACGATCGACGACCTCTTCACGGCCAATCCGATCGACAAGAGCAGCACGGTGGCCCCCGCAACGGCCAGCACCAGCAGTGTCCAGGTCGACCGAAAGCTGCGCGACTACGACATCGTCTACTTCGGGGTAGCCGACAGCTACTTGGGAAATGATCTCAATGCCAATTCCCGGGACGTCACTCGCGCCTTCGCTCAGCTCGGCCGAGGCGTGGTATTCACCCACGACACGATCTCCAGCTCGCACCCCTATTTCCAATCGCTGTCGGACCTTCATGGCCTCGGAACGAACGCCGTATCGCCCTGGAAGTCGGCGAGCACCGTCTATCAGGCGCCAGGGATCGACAAGACCAGTTCGGTGATCACGCGCCCCTTTGACCTCTCGGCCGTCAGCAACTTCTCGATCCAGTCATCTCATTGGTTGACCCAATCGGCTGATCTCGGTGCCACCGTCTGGTATGCCTATGACGCTGCAACGGCGAGCCGCACCCCTTACTGGACGACCTATACGACCGCGCAATCGAACTCGGCCTTTTTCAGCTACGGTCATACCCCTAGCGTGCCCGCCCAGTACGAAGCCAAGGCGATGATCAACTCGATGTATTACACCTACGATCGAGGAACTACCGTATCGGGCACCTACACCTCGAACACCTTCGACTCGGGTAACCTAGACAACGACTGGTCGGGCACACCCCTGACCTGGGCGGACTCCAAGCCCGCGGGCACCAACATCACCTTCCAGGTCGCGGCCACCAACGACCCCAACGCCACCAACCTCACCTACGTGGGCCCCGATAAGACGGCAAGCTCGAGCCTGGCCACGTCGGGGACCCTGTTGCCCGACATCAAGGGTCGCTACCTCCGCTACCGTGCGACGCTTACGACCAACTCGCTGCTGTCGGTACCCGTTCTCAGCCGCGTGGGCGTGAACAGCGCGGCGGCAGCCACCAGCATGGCGGTCGCTCCCAACAGCCTCTCGGCCTGGAACAGCGTCACCTTCACTGCCAACACCCCAAGCGGCAGCACGGTGCGTCTCCAGGTGCTGGACAAGGCGGGCGTCCTCGTGCCCGACAGCGCGTTGCCCGGCAACAGCTCGGGGTTCAGCACCTCTCCCGTCAACCTGAGCGGGCTGTCGGTCGCAACCTACCCCGCCCTGCGCCTCAAGGTGATCTTGGCCCCCGGCACCGGCGCCCCGCCTCAGCTCACCTCCTGGAAGTTCAACTGGACGCCCTAGACTCATGACGCGCCCCGGTCCCCTTGTCCTGCAACCGGCCCTCAGATGCCTCTTGGTGCTGGGACTACTGGTTGGCATGGGGCCCGCCGTGCAGGCCGATCCGGAAGGGGCTCATCCACTGATCGATCGACCCTTCCCAAGTCCAACGAGTTTGCAACTCGAGACGCCCTGCGCCTTGCTGGTCTGGCAGACGAAAGACGGGAAGAGTCTCGAACTGCTCGGAGAAGCGAAGTTGCAGGAGCTGGTCTCCCAACGTCCGACCATGCACCTCTTTGCCCTGGAAGTGGCGAGCGGCAGGACGGATCTTGAACCCACGGCGCCGGAGCGCCTCATCCGCCATGGCCATGTGACGAGCGATTACCTGAAACGGCTCCAGGCCGATCGCACCCCCTTCATCGTCACGGTCGACCGCCATGGGCTGATCCATCGGCTGAGCTACGTCGATCATTGGCCCCTGCTGTCGGCCGTGGAGGCCCGGTTCGGCCCCGTTCCGGCCCCCAGGAAAACCGGGTGGCAGCGGTTTCTTCAGCTCTTCAAGCGTGATTGAGGGTCGTGGGCAGCGGGTAGGTAACCTTCGGACATCCGCACGGGGGCACCCCCGGCTTGCTTCAATGGATATTCCAATGCTGTTTCTTCGCCTCATCGCCGCCGTCGCCCTGTGGCTGGCCTGCTTTTCCACGGGAATGCCCGCCGAGGCCCACCTGGCCACGCAGCTCTTCCAGGGCGCCGAGACTTTCGAGTCCGGCGTGATCAGGGCGCCTCTGCCGAGCGTGGATTTTGCCAAGTTGCCCAAGATGCCGAACGGCCTCTACCAGAACCCGCCGGAGTTCAAGGTCAACGTCGAGTTGCAGGGCGGAGCCCAGAACGGGCAAACCGTCACCATCGACCACGTCCTCTACGGAAACCCGAGCGTCGACGTGGAGCCTCGGCTCGGTGAGCGTGTCCTGGTCTCATCGGCCCGCCTGGCCAACGGCCAGATGCTCTACCGGATTGCCGACTACGATCGGCGGCCGATTCTCCTCGCGGTCACCCTGCTCACGCTTTTGCTCTTGCTGGCGGTGGCGCGCGGCTTTGGCGTGAGAACGATTTTGCTCACGTTCGGCGGTGGCCTCTTGCTGTTCGAGGTCTTCCTGCCGCTTCTTATCCAGGGCTACTTCCCCCTGATGGTCGTGGGACTGGCCTCCATCGTCCTGGTGGTCGCGGGCGTCCGCATGCTCCTGCGGGGTGGTTCGGACGAGAGCAAGGCAGCCGTCGTCGGTGGCCTGGTGGGCCTGGTGACCACGGCCCTGGCGCTCATCGTCACGTTCCAACTGGGACACGTGACGGGCCTCTCGTCGCCCGATGCCCTCGTCCTCTATGCGCAGGTCGGAGATGTCCGCCAGCTGGATTACCGCCAGTTGTGGCTGGTCGGGGCCTTGCTGTCGACGCTCGGAGGCCTCATTACGGCCAGCGGGCTCACGGCCCGGGCGATCGCCCGCCAACCCGCGGACGACCCCTGGATGGTCGGCTGGCAGGAGCAACGCGCCTTGCTGCCGGTGCTCACGCTGGCCACCGGGCTGCTCTATTTCGGCTTCTCGTTGCCGCTGTTCCTGATCACCCATCTCCCCGTGGTGACCACGATCCAGATCGCCTGGCCCCGCTTCTTCAACTTCGAATACCTGGCCTCGCTCATCCTGGCGTGGCAGAGCGGGATCGTGGGCCTGATGGTCGCCGGGGCCGCCACGGCCTGGACGGCGCGCTGGCTTCGCAAGCGTCATACGGTTTCGGCAGTCTCCGCACCGCTCGAATAGGGCTCGGGGGCCCGGTGACTGGGCCGACCCTCTCGTAAACGACCGGCGGGGCACCTCTGAGAAGGTGCCTTGCCGGTTTTAGCTCGCACGTAGGGCATAGAGGGTGAGCCTTGTTTGGCAATGCTCACCAAGGCCTTCCGTCACTCCGGCGAAGGCCGGAGTCCAGGTCTTGCCATGAAAGGGACCACTCTGAAACTGGATTCCGGCCTCCGCCGGAATGACG
>DATNQJ010000568.1:0-9144 GCA_036704085.1 Stenomitos sp. | reverse complement strand
GGTCCGTAGCTGGTTGATGTAGCGCAGGGTCAGGGTCGCGGGGGCGATCGCCTGCCGGCGCGCAAAGCGCTCATCGAAGGTCACGAGATCCGTGCGCCCCAGGCTCACGACATAGAGCTTGCCCCGCCGTCCAGGGACGATGCGCTCGGGTTGTAGCATGCCGCGTTGCTGCAACGACGCCAGATGGGCCGCCAGGATCTTCGCCTTGGTCCCGTGATCCTCATCGAAGCTCAAGGCTACTCGGCCCCGGATCCAGACGCGCGAACTGCCGGGCCGTCCGAGGTGATCCTCGGCGAACACGAAGGGCGGCGTAACGGGAAGGGAGGGAGTGGCGGCCTCCAGGGAAGGCGTCGCGGCGATGGAGAGGCTGGCCTCTGGCTCGCTCATCAGCTCGGCGGCCGGGGCCGGAAGGCACCACAGGGCCAGCAAGACGGTCAGGACGGGGAGCCGGAAGAGGTGAAACGACATAGGCAACCATGCTAGCATGCCCTCGTTTGCCTGTCAAAACGTGCGCTTATCGCGTTTTCCCGATCTTCCCACCGGGTGCTTATAGTTATTTTCCGCTTCTCGGGTATAAATTGGTAGCTTGTCTAGATAGTTAGAGGGGGCTATGCGGCAGACCAAACGTAATGGCGGTTTCACGCTCATCGAGGTTTCGCTCGCCATCGTCGTCGGGTTGCTAGTGGTCGCAGGAGCCGTGGTGCTCTTCAACCAAGGTCGGGCCAGCGCTCAGAACTCGGCAGCCAAGGAGAAGCTCTTGGCGGTCTCCATGCTCGTCGAGGAGATCGAGCAGCGCAACCAGGCACTTCCGAACTTGTCTCAGTTGCGGACGGCCTGGAAGACGAAGCGGCCGGATGATTACGATAAGAGCCCGTGGGGCGGAACGCTCACCGGCAACTGGATCGACGGCAAGGACACGGTCGGCGTCAACCAGGAGATCGGGAACGGAGCGGGGGGCACGCCCCATCCGGGCACCAGCCATGCGGATGTGGGCCGGATCTACTACTTCCGGCGCGATCCCGCGGTCTCGGGTCGACCCTACATCTGGCTCGATCAGCTCGATCAGTACGCCCCGGACGATGATCACTCGATCGATCGGGTGACCGACTACGGCGTGACCTTCCTCGGCACGGACGGGACCCAGTGGTACTTCGTCGAAGGCCGGGGCAAGACCAACACCGCCGGCAGCCCGTTGGCGACCGAGGGCCAGATCGGCAGCTAACCGCCCCGGTGGCGCTCAAACGGCAGGAAGGCGACCCGTTTCGGGTCGCCTTCCTGCCGTTCTGATTCTGGGATCCGCTGTGTCGGCTCTAGCCGGGCCGCTTGGCCTCGAGGCCGACCCACTCCCCTTCTTGCTCCTTCGCGACGATCTGGAAGCCGACGCTCTGGAGCTCCCGCGCGACGGCATCGGCCTTCCGCTCGATGATGCCCGAGGCGATGAGCGTGCCGCCCGGGGCCGTGTGCTGGAAGAGCTCGAGGGCCAGCTGCATGATGACCTCGGCCAGGATGTTGGCGAACACGATGGGGGCCTGGCCCTCGAGCGCATCGGCGCTGCCCACCAGGTTCTGCATGCGGTCGGTCACGTGGTTGATCTCGGCGTTCTCCTCGGCGGCGGCCACGGCCACCGGATCCGTGTCCACGGCCACGGCCTCGGGGGCGCCGAGCAAGAGGGCGGCGATGGCGAGGATGCCCGAGCCCGCCCCCACGTCGAACACCTTGCCCAGGGGGCCCCGGGTGGCCACGCGCTCCAGGATGCGCATGCACAGCCGGGTGGTCGGGTGGGTGCCCGTGCCGAAGGCCTGCTTGGGATCGAGGGTGATGACCACGTCCTGAGGCTGGGGCTCGTACTCCTCCCATGAGGGACGGACCACGAGGCGCTCGCCGATGCGCTGCACGTGCCAGTACTGCTGCCAGCTGGTCGCCCAGTCCTCTTCGGGGACGCTGCGGGTGGAGACCTCGAAGGTCGTCCCCGGGGCGGTGCTCTCCAGGGTCTGGGAGATGGCCGCGCGCAGGTCGCTCAGGGAGAGCGCGGACGGGATCTCGGGCAGGTAGGCCTTGAGGGTCGAGGTTTCACGCGCAGCCTCGTCGGGCTTGCGCTCCTCGATGACCACGCCGGGCAGGCCATGCTCGGTCAGGGCCCATGCGACCGATTCGGCCACGTGAGCAGGGACGGTAACGGCGATTTCGAGGTAGTTCATGCGATCCTCCGGGTAACTGGGCTTTGCCAGTCTACCCTTTGAGCGATCGCACCTCAAGAGAGGTCGGCGAGGACCTTGGCGATCGTGACGTCCGGCGTCCGCTTGAGATCGAGGATCTTGATGTCGGAACCCTTGAGCTCCTGGCCGTCGGCGCCCTGGATCAGCTTGACCATGGGCCGGGTCGCGAGCTTCATGTCGACGTGGATGACCACGGCGACCTCGCCGGTCGAGAGGCGCAGGTAGGTGCCGGGCGGATAGGGGGCGACGCTCGAGACGAAGGTCGAGACCAGGTTGCTGCTGAAGTGCGTGCCGGCGTTGGCCATCAGGTACTCGATGGCCTCATGGGGCATCAGGCGCTTGCGATAGACCCGATCGGAGGTCAAGGCGTCGTAGACGTCCGCGATGGCACCGATCTGGGCGTTGAGGTGGATGTCCTCCCCCTGCAGGCCCTTGGGATAGCCCGTGCCGTCGTACTTCTCGTGGTGCTGGAGGATGACGATCTTGGCGTGCGCCGAGACGCTCGCGAGGCCCCGGAGCGTGTCGAAGCCCGACCGGCAGTGCTCCTTCATCTGCTCGAACTCGCTCTCGGTGAGCTTGCCCGGTTTTTCCAGGATCTCCCGTGGCACGCCCAGCTTACCCACGTCGTGCAGGATGAGGCCCAGGGCGAGGTCCTTGAGCCGCGTCTGGTCGAGGCCCAGGCGCGTGCCCAGGATGGTGCCGATGACGCACACGTTCACGCTGTGGGCGAAGGTGTAGTTGTCGTGGCTCTTGATGTCCGCCATCTGGATCGAGACGTCCTTGTTGGAGAGGATCGCCTCGACGATTTGCTTGGCCACCTGGCTCACGGCCTGGATGTGCGCGCCGAGCTTGGGAGGCTGGCCGCCAGGCTCGCCGAAGGTCTGGCGAATGATCGCGATGGCCTCCTGGCGCAGCTGTTCGGCGATGGTGTCCGAGATCTTGATCTCGGGGGCGTGGGAATCGACCACGTAGATGAAGCTGTACTTCATCGATCGCAGCGCCGTGATGTAGCGCTCGGTCAAGGATGTGCCCTCTCTGAGCAGAGGGCGACCGTCGGCCGAGTAGATGCTCTTGCCGAGCACCATGCCAGGTTGGGCTTTATCCAGGTCTATCGCACGCACGCTTGCTCCTCCCGGCTGGTCTATACCCGTCCCTCGGAGGCGGCAAACCTCGAAACGGTGCGGACTGCCGTGAAGAAAGCATGAAGGCGAGCGGGGTCTTTCCGGCCCGGAGCCCCCTCCACGCCGCTCGAAACGTCGACGGCGAAGGGCTGCAGGCGCTGAATCGCGGGGCCCACGTTCTCGGGGGTGAGGCCCCCCGCCAAAAGGACGGGACAGCCAGGCTCGAAGCCCTCGGCGCTCTTCCAATCGAACGGCGTGCCGCTGCCTCCGTCCGAGTCGAGCAAGAGGGCCTCGACGAGGCCTACCATGGCCAGGGCGTCGGCGCGGGCCTGTGGCGAGTCTCCGCGCACGGCTCGCCACAGGCCGACCCGGGGATCGAGCCGAGAGCGCAGGGCTTGCACGTAGGCGAGGTCTTCCTGGCCATGCAGCTGGAGAACCATCAGCGGCGTCTCCTGCGCGAGGCTCAGGGCCTCTTCGAGCGGCAGGTCCGCGATCACGGCCACCCGGGTGACCATGGGGCCAGCCGCCCGGCAGAGCTCCTGGAGCCTGGCGCGGTCCACGTAGCGCTTGGAGTGCGGCACGTGGACGAAGCCGACCGCATGCGCGCCTGCTTCGACGGAGAGCCGAACGTCCTCGGGGCGGGTCAGCCCGCAGATCTTGATGCGCGTCATGCCAGCAGGTGGCGCGTGGCCTCGCAGAGGTCGGCCTGGCGCAGGAGGCTCTCTCCGACGAGCATCGCCCGGACGCCCCAGCTCTCGAGCAGGCGGCGGTCCTCGGCGGTGTGGATGCCGCTCTCGCTCACCAGGAAGGGCGGATTGGCGGCCTGCTGGGCCTGGTGGGCGAGCTCGCAGGTCACCGCGAGGTCCACCCGGAAGGTCTTGAGATCCCGGTTGTTGATCCCGACCAGGGGAGCCTCCAGGGCGAGGGCGCGCTGCATTTCCTCGGGGGTGTGCACCTCGAGCAGGAACTCGACTCCCACCTCGCGGCAGGTGGCCATCATCTCCGCGAGGGCCGCGTCGTCGAGGGCCGCGGCGATGAGCAGGACGGCGTCGGCGCCGGCGCTTCGCGCTTGGCGAATCTGCAGGGGACTGATGAGGAAGTCCTTGCGCAGGACCGGCAGCGAGACCTCATTCCGTGCGGCCGCGAGGTCCTCGAGGCTGCCGCCGAAATAGGGGCCGTCGGTGAGCACCGAAAGGGCCGCCGCCCCGCCCGCTTCGTAGGCGCGGGCCATGGCGGGCGGATCGAAGGCTTCGCGGATCAGCGGCCGGCTCGGAGATTTGCGCTTGATCTCGGCGATGAGGGCCACAGGACCGTGGTTCCGGAGGCTGTCGAGCAGGCTGCGGGCCGGGCCGACGGACGGCGCCGCCGGGAGGGTGAGCTGGGTGAGTTCACGGGCCTTGGAGGCGAGGATCTCGTCGAGAATGGTCACGGGGGCCCCCTTCTGGAAAAGCCCCTCTAAGATACCACAGCCGCCTGTTTGAGCGTGAAGGTGAAGGTCGCGCCGGCGTTGACGCCCTGGCTCTCGGCCGTGATGTCGCCGCCGAGGTTCTCGAGCAGCTTGTGCACGAGCGGCAACCCCAGCCCGAGGCCGCCGAAGCGTCGGGTCGGGCCGCTCTCGAGCTGCCCGAAGACCGTGAAGAGGCTCGGGAGCTTTTCCGGGGGGATGCCGACCCCGGCATCGGTGACGGAGACATGGACGGCGTCACCCTCGTGCCAGAGGCGCCAGGTGATGGCCCCCTGAGGGCGGTTGAACTTGATGGCGTTGTCGTACAGGGCCTGGAGCGCCAGCTCGAGGCAGAAGCCGTCCGCCCAGACCAGGGGCAGATCGCTCGGGGTCAAGATCTCGACGCGCAGCTCCTTGGCGCTGAGCTCCTCACCGTACTGGCTGATGACGCGCTCGATGGCCTCGGCGACGTTCAGCGGCTGCATGTGCAGCGTGAGGTGGCCGGAGTTGATCTTGGTGAGCATGATGCTGGTCTCGATAAGCTTGCCGAGGGCCACCGAGGCCCGGTGGATCTGGCGCAGGAAGTCCTGGTGCTGATCGGCATCGAGATTGCCGTTGCCGAGCTCGTCGAGCAGGATCTCGGAGAGCCCCTGGATGATCGTCAGGGGGGTGCGCAGCTCGTGTCCGATGTTCGCGAGCACGTCGTCGTCCACCGACTCGACCTGGGTCTGGAGCAGGACGAGCTGCTCGGCCTGCATCCGGTTCGTCAGGGCCAGCTGGAAGAGCAAGGCATGAGAAACGCCTGCGGGCCCGCCAGTGGAGGTTGCGGTCGGGGGGCCTCCCTTTGACTTCATGACGAAACCCTCACAGCTAGTGCGTTACATCCCGTTGCATTGGTTCACATTATATAACATTCGCTCCGCCGACGGATCCACCAAGTTGCTCGGAAGCCTGGAATTCCGCGGTTTTCCGCGTTGACGCTGGCGATTGTAGCGTGATATAAAGGGGCAACCTGCGTCGGTGCCCTCCCCCTCCCTCCAGAGCTAGGAGCGAGCGTGTCAAAGCCAGTCAAGCGCTTTCTTGCGGTGCCTCTCTTGGGCCTCATGGTCTCCCTTTCGGGCTGTGATCGTCCCTCGAACCAGTCGACGGTCACGCTGTGGCACCCCTGGGGCGGTGCCGAGCTTTCCGCCCTCAAGGAGGCGATCGCCCAGTACCAGACGAGCCATCCCGGCACGGAAGTGGTTGCTTTGCAGGTGCCTTCGGACAAGCTTCAGGACAAGTACCTGCGCTCCACGGCCGCCAACGGCGGCCCGGACCTCGTCGTCGGCTTCACCGACTGGGTGGGCAAGTTCGCGCAGTCCGAGGTCATCGCGCCCCTCGACGGCCAGGTTCCCAAGGCCCTGTCGGACCGCTACGTGCCCGTCGCGCTCTCGGCCCTGCGCTACCAGGGCAAGCTCTACGCCCTGCCGGAGAGCATGGAGACGCTGGCGCTCTACTACAACAAGGACCTGGTCCACGGGAAGCCGCCCGAAACCCTGGAGGAGCTCTTCATCCAGGCGAACTCGCGTGATTACTGGAGCGGCGACTACTACCTGGCCTACAACACCCAGTTCTTCTTCACGGCGGGCTACCTGTTCGGGATGGGCGGGACCCTCCTCCAGCCGGACGGGACGGTAAGGCTCGACACGCCGGGCGCTCAGAACTGGATGAAGCTCATCAAGGACCTCAAGACCCATCCGTACATCGCCGCCAAGAGCGACTACGGCCGGGCGGACAGCCTCTTCCGCGACGGCAAGGCCGCCATGACCATCAACGGGCCCTGGGCGCTCGGCGACTACCAGAAGGTCTTCGGCGACAAGCTCGGCGTGGCCACGTTGCCGATGGTGGAGGACAAGGTCCCGGCGGTCCCCTTCGTGGGCGTCAAGTGCCTGATGTTCAACCCCAACAGCACGCCGCCCGCCCGAGCGCGGGCCATGGAGTTCGCCTCCTTCATGGCGAGCCCCGAGGTCGTGAGCCGCTTCGAGCGCGAGGCCGGCCACATTCCCGCGGTGCGCGACGTCCAGATTCCCGACGGCGACAAGCTCCAGGCCTTCGCCGAGCAGGCGCGCTGGGGCACCCCGATGCCGCCCAACCCCGAGATGAAGGAGGTCTGGGCTCCGATGGACCAGGCGATCGAGAAGGTCATGACCGACTCGGCGCCGGCCGCTCAGGCGATCTCGGAGGCGCAGCGGGTCATCTCGGCCAAGATTGAGGCGGTGCGGAACCAATGAAGCGCGACATCAAGGAATCGACCCTGGCCTACCGGTTCATCGCCCCGGCCGCGGTGGTCATGAGCCTCATCACCCTCTACCCCCTCTTGTACGGGGTGTGGATGGCCTTCACCAACTTCAGCCCGCGCCACATCCGGGCCCAGAATCCGGCCTTCGTCGGCCTGCAGAACTTCGCCGACATCCTGCGCCACGCGCCGTATCTGGACTTCAACTTCGTGAGCGTGCTCGGCTTCAACTTCCTGTGGACCTTCGCCAACCTGATCTTCCACGTCTCGGTGGGCGTGGGCCTGGCGATGCTCATCAACCGCCCGGGCCTCAAGGGCGTGAAGCTCTACCGCGCCATGCTCATCCTGCCGTGGGCGGTGCCCACCTACGTGACGAGCCTGGTCTGGAAGAACATGTTCGACACGGAGTCGGGGGCCATCAACCTGCTCCTGAAGGAGTGGGCCAAGGCGCTGCCCTTCCTGCCTTTGCACACGGACTGGCTGGGGCAGTTCCCGCAGGCCTTCTACGCGGTCCTGTTGGTCAACGTCTGGCTCGGCTTCCCCTTCATGATGATGGTCGCCTCGGGCGCCCTGCAGGCCATCCCGTCGGACCTCTACGAGGCGGCCGACATCGACGGGGCCAACCCGTTCCAGAAGTTTTTTACGGTGACCGTCCCCATGCTGCGGCCGGCCATGGTGCCCGCCATCATGCTGGGCTTCATCTGGACCTTCAACAACTTCAACGTCATCTACTTCGTCACCCAGGGCAACCCGCTGGGCAAGACCGAGATCCTCATCACCCAGGCGTACAAGCTGGTCGACTCCGGCATGTATGGCGTGGGGGCGGCGTTCGCCGTGATCATCTTCTTCATCCTCTTGGGCTTCACGCTCCTGAACCTGCGCCTGACCAAGGCGACCGAGGAGGTCTAACGGCATGGCACGCAAGCAGAACGTCGTCGGCCTCGGCCTGACGCACCTGGTGCTGATCGTCTTCTGCCTCTTCAGCATGTTCCCGGTGCTCTGGGTCATCTCCATGGCGCTCGACCCCAGCTCCGTGGCGCGCCCGACCGAGCTCAAGCTCCTGCCGACCCGCATCTCCTTCGAGGCCTTCCAGCAGATCCTCGCGCATCCCACCGAGATCGACGGCGTGAGCTTCTGGCAGCTCCTGGGCAACAGCCTGCTCGTCAGCCTGGGCACCACGCTCTTCGGCATCCTCCTGGGCGCCTCGGCGGCTTATGCCTTCTCGCGGTTCAACTTCCGCGGGCGGCGCTTCGGCCTGATGGTCTTCATCGTCCTGCAAATGTTCCCGGCGATCGCCTCCCTGGCCCCCCTCTACGTCCTCTTGTCGGCGCTGCACATCCGCACCTCGCTGTTTGGCCTGATGGTGGCGTACTCGGCGGGTACGCTGCCCTTTGCCATCTGGAACCTCAAGGGCTACTTCGACACGGTGCCCAAGGACCTGGAGGAGGCGGCCCTCATCGACGGCTGCACCCGCACGCAGACCTTCTGGCAGATCGTGCTGCCCCTGTCGGCCCCCGCGGTGGCGGTCACGGCCCTGTTCGGCTTCATGACCGGCTGGACCGAGATCATCCTCGCCTGGACCATGCTCGAGAGTCCCAAGACCTTCACGCTCGCCATGGCCCTCTACGGCATGGTCGGCCAGTACGGGACCTTCAAGCCCTGGAGCCAGTTCGCGGCCATGAGCATCGTCATCTCCCTGCCGGTGGTCATCGTCATGCTCCTGTTGCAGCGCTACATCGTCTCGGGCCTCACCTCGGGCGGCGTGAAGGGCTAGGGAACCCGTGTTCCGGATCCTCTACGCGCAGTTCAGGCCCTACGTTTGGCTCGGGCTCTGCGTGTTGCTCCTGACCGGGGCCCTCTCCAAGTACCTGCGCGGAAGGTACCCGGAAGCCGTCCTCAACGCCGCGATGGCCGTGGTGTGCCTGGTCATGGGCCTCCGGGACCTCCGCAAGGTCCGCAAGGACGGGTAGCGGCGGGGTTGGACTTTTGACCCCCTGCACCGGATAATGTATCGAACATTCTATCGATAGGAGAGTCCGGTGGCCAAGCTCAAGACCAAGTACGTCTGTCAGGAATGCGGCTCGGAGC
>DATNQJ010000567.1:0-5219 GCA_036704085.1 Stenomitos sp. | reverse complement strand
TGGTCGATGGGCTTGGTCTCCTGCGGCAGGATGGTCACGGCCGTTCCCAGGGCCGCCGTCGTGTCGCCGTACGGATCGCTCTGCTTGGACAGGGCGAGCTGCAGCGTCAGGGGGATCTGCATCTTGTTGGTCAGGCGCAGGTGCAGCACCGCCGAGGCGAGGTTGACGCTGCGCGCGTTGGAGGGCACGTCGATGGTCTGCGCCGGCATGCGGAAGCTCGGGATCGGCGGGAACAACGGCAAGGTGACGCTGGAGCCGTAGTTGCCGCCGGTCATCTGGTTGAGCGTCACCGAGAAGTTCGAGTGCGGGGTATCGATGGGCGGGGTCGTGAGTCCGGCGCACGCCGACAACAGCAAGGCGGCCGCACCGATCAAGGCACGCTTCATAAGGGGTTCCTCCACAAGCTACCCTCGGCAGGCTGGGTAGCGTTCGCTCGGCCATTCTAACATGCGAGTTTGAAGTCTCTCGGCGCGCCGGAGCGGGTCGATCTGACCAACGCTGATGCTCCCGTTCTCGATCTGCAGCCTGTTGACAGGGGCAGCGCCAATGTTACACTTTGTTAAGTACCTCTAGGTCAGTCCAGACCTTACAGGAACATCGCCTATCGACCCCACGCCGCTCGTAACAAGCTCCTGATCAGAGGCGCGACCCTCTCGGTCGTCGACACAGTCGGCAGACTCGCGGAGTAGTCCTGTGCCTGGGGCGCAGACTCAGCACTGCCCAGGCTTGGGTACGAGCTGGGACGCTTGCACGAAGGGGTGAAGGCGATGGGCAGCTTTAAACACTACCTTCCGGCCGCCAACGGAGCCGAACAGATCCTGTTGGAGGAGTTGGCAAAGGAGCACTCCAAACACCTGTCCGTGCACAGCCGGCAGGTGCGCGACACGGCACAACTGTTCTTCGAAGCGGACGACCAGAGCCTGGCGAGCTACATCTGGTTCATGCTGGCGCGGCTGCGCCGGCTGCAGCGCAAGATCGAGGAGGCGTACCACCTACCGGCCACCATCCCGGTCGGCGAGCGCCACGAAATCATGCGCTGAACGCGCGATCCTAGGTCGATGGGGCGGCGTCTGTGCCGCCCCTCGTTTCTTTTTGGGGGCGCGCGGCCTCCCGAAGGGCCTGCAGGCGGGCCTTGATGCGGGCCTCGTCCCCGCGATCACTCGGCCGGTAGAAGCGACGCGGCTTCATGTCGTCCGGCCAGTAGGACTGGGCCACCCAGGCGCCCGGGAAGTCATGCGGATACCGGTACTCGTGCCCGTAGCCCATGTCCTTCATGAGCTTGGTGGGGGCGTTACGCAGGTGCAGGGGCACGGGATAGGTGGGGAGCTTCGCCACCGCGGCCATGGCCTCGTTGATCCCGACGTAGGCCGCGTTGCTCTTGGGCGCGCTCGCGAGGTAGGTCGTGCACTGGGCGAGCGGGATGCGCGCCTCGGGCATGCCCAGGGCATGGACGGCCTGCATGGTGGCGATCGCCACCATGATCCCGCGCGGGTCGGCGTTGCCCACGTCCTCGCTCGCGAGGATGAGGAGCCGGCGGGCGACGAAGACGGGGTCCTCGCCCCCCTCGAGCATCCGCGCGAGCCAGTAGAGGGCCGCGTCCGGATCCGAGCCGCGGATCGTCTTGATGAAGGCCGAGATGGTGTCGTAGTGGTTCTCGCCGCCCTTGTCGTAGGGCATGGTCCGCTTCTGGAGGGCCGCGGCGATCCCCTCGGGGCTGCGATCCTCGAGGTCCCGGACCGTCTCCAGGGCGTTGAGGGCGTTGCGCGCGTCTCCGCCCGCGAACTCGACCAAGAGCGCCACCGACTCGTCGCTGAGGGCCGCAGGATCCATCCCGAGGCCCCGCTCGGCATCGCTCCAGGCGCGCCGCAACAGGCCCGTCACGGCCTCGTCCGGCAGCGCCTGCAGGGTCAGGACGCGCGCCCGGCTCAAGAGCGCGCTGTTGAGCTCGAAGCTGGGGTTCTCGGTGGTGGCCCCGATGAGCGTGACGGTCCCGTCCTCGACGTGCGGCAGGAAGGCGTCCTGCTGGCCCTTGTTGAAGCGGTGGATCTCGTCGATGAAGAGCAGGGTCCTTTGGCCGAGGCGGCGACGCTCCTTGGCCTCCTTGATGATGACGCGCAGCTCGGCCACCCCGCCCGTGACCGCCGAGAAGGGCACGAAGTGCGCCTTGGTCGCGTGCGCGATGAGCTGCGCGAGGCTCGTCTTGCCGGATCCGGGCGGCCCCCAGAAGATGAGCGAGGGGATCTGGTCCGCCTCGATGAGGCGCCGCAAGGGCTTGCCGGGGGCCAGGAGGTGCTCCTGGCCGAGGTACTCGTCGATCCCGCGCGGGCGCATGCGGTGCGCGAGCGGCGCTCCCGGATCGGATCCCGCGCTGCCGGCCGAAAAGAGGGACATCTGGTCGTCGAAGAGGCTCATGTCCCGATTCTACGCCGAGCGGGGGTGGTCGTCCATCGCCGCGCCAACGCCTTTTTCCCTTTCCGCCAAGGCGTCCTTGGGACAGGAGGCGCAGCATGGGGAATAGAAAGAGAACCAGCCCCTTGCAGAGAGAAACGAGCCTATGGACCTGACCGACAAGGAAGCCGTCGAGCGCGCCGCGGAATTCACCTTCATGGAGCAGGGCATCCCCGGCCTCGGCGAGATGCCCATCCTCGAGAGCTACAAGCTCGGCTTCGTCGCGGGCATGCGCCTGGCCGGCGAGGAAATCCTGCGCATGGCGCGCGAAAAATCCTGGCATCCCACGGCCGTCGAGGCGCTCGATCGCGACCTCGACGCCCAGAAGGTCCAGGCGATCGCACAGGCCATCGCGCTCCTGCAAGCCGCTGGCCTCGAGGACGTCAAGCTCCTGAGCCGAGGCGGAGAGCTCCGCATCGGGTGGAGTTAGGCGATCGCTCCTGGTAAGATCGGGTTATGATCACCCTTTCCGCGGTTTCCAAGCACTTTCCCTCCAAGACCGTCCTCGACGAGGTCGACTGGCACGTGAGTCCGGGCGACCGGGTCGGGCTGGTCGGGCCGAACGGCGCCGGCAAGTCCACCCTGCTCAAGATCCTGCTCCAGGAGACGAGCCCCGACTCGGGACGCGTCCTCTTGCGCCCGAAGGCAAGCATCGGCTACCTGTCGCAGGAGCTGCCCGGCATCGCGGGCCGGACCCTCCAGGCCGAGATGTGGACGGCCTTCGCCGCGCTGTCGGCCCAGGCCGATCGGCTGCACGAGCTTGCCGACGCCCTGACGCACGCCCATGATCCCGAGGAGCTGGCGCGGCTCACCCACGAGCAGGCCCATGCGACCGAGATCTTCGAGGCCATGGGGGGCTACACGGCCGAGACGAGCATCGGCAAGGTGCTTTCGGGCCTGGGCTTCGCGGAGTCCGACCGCGGTCGGATGGTCGACAGCTTCTCGGGCGGCTGGCAGATGCGGGTCATGCTCGCCAAGCTGCTCTTGCTGCAGCCGGACCTGCTCCTCCTGGACGAGCCGACCAACCACCTGGATCTCGCCGCTATCGAGTGGCTCGAGGACTACCTGCGGGACTATCCCGGCACGGTGGTGGTCATCTCGCACGACCGGCGCTTCCTGGACCGGGTCGTCACCCGCATCACGGAGCTCGACCAGGCCGACCTCTACGACTACGCCTGCAACTACTCAGCCTTCCTCGACCAGAAGAAGGAACGCATCGCCTCCCAGACGGCCGCCTACGAGCGCCAGCAGCGGGAGCTCTCCCGGCAGCAGGCCTTCATCGAGAAGTTCCGCGCCTCGGCGACCCGCTCGACCCAGGCCAAGAGTCGCGAGAAGCAGGTCGCCAAGATCGAGCGCATCGAGGCACCCACGGTCCTCGACACCGTGAACTTCCGCTTCCCGCCCGCTCCGCCCAGTGGCCAGGTGGTGCTGACGGCGAGCGAGCTGGTGAAGGGCTACGACGGCAAGCCCGTCATCCGGGACATGTCGCTCAAGATCGAGCGCGGCCAGCGCATGGCGCTCATCGGGCCCAACGGCTGCGGCAAGTCCACCCTGATGCGCATGCTGGCCCAGACCGAGGAGCCCGACGACGGCGAGGTCTCGCACGGCTACAACGTGAAGGCCGCCTACTACTCGCAGTACCAGGCGGACAGCCTCGACGAGGAGCAGTCGGTCCTGGACGAGGCCTATCGCTCGGTGGACGGCTGGACCCTGGAGCGGACCCGCTCCTTGCTGGCGCGCTTCCTTTTCCGGGGCGAGGATGTCTTCAAGCCGGTCGCGAAGCTCTCGGGTGGCGAGCGGGCGCGGCTTTGCCTCGCCAAGATGCTCATGTCGCCCGCCAATTTGCTCCTCTTGGACGAGCCGACCAACCACCTGGATCTCGGCTCCAAGGAGATGCTCGCCGAGGCCCTGACGGAGTTCGCGGGCACGGTGCTCATCATCTCGCACGATCGCTACCTGCTCGATCAGGTGGCCACCCACGTGCTCGCCATGGATGAGGGGACAGGCAGCCTGTACGTCGGCAACTACACGGCTTACCGGGAGGCCATGGGCAAGCCCAAGGCCGAGCCGGCGCCCGTATCGGCGAAGGCCGCAGCACCCAAGGCGAGTGCGTCGGCCACAGTCGAGCCGGCCAAGCCCAAGCTAAACTCTTACCAGCGTGCCCGGCGGATCGAGGCCCTCGAGACCGAGATCGCGGAGCTGGAGGCGCGCATCGCGGACCTGGAACAGCTCATCGCGGATCCCGCGCTGTACGAGGACCACGTGCGGGCGGCGGCCGTGACGGCCGACTTCGAGGAGACCCGCGCACAGCACGAGGCACTGACGGAAGAATGGCTCGAGCTCTCCGACTCCTAACGGCCGCCCTCGCGGTCTTCAGCTTCGGGATGGGCACCGGCGCTCAGGCGGCGGAGCTCGGGCATTCGGGCCTGCACATCGAGCGCACGCCGCAGAGTCTCTTGCTCACGAGCCTCGATGCCAACTCTCCGGCGACCCTGGCACACGTGCCGCCCCTGGACGGCCGGGTGGTCCGGATCCTGTACGTCAACGGCGAGCCCGCCCTGGACCTTTACCGCAAAGGAGCGCTCGCGGGCGCCTTCCGGGCCCGGACGGTGATGGTGACCTTGGGGGTCCGGGAGAACGATGCCGCCGAGGAGCGCCTGGAGGGTCCTTACGTCCTGGACCTCATCGACTCGGCCCCGAGCCGGCTCAAGCGTCTGATTGCGTCCCGACAGTGGCTCAAGATCGCGTCCTTGGCGTCTTCCGGGGAGCTG
>DATNQJ010000566.1:0-18173 GCA_036704085.1 Stenomitos sp. | reverse complement strand
GCTGTTACCGGCCGTCCGGGCAGCGGATCCCGCGACGCTCGTGGTGACCGACGGCTTCAGCTGCCGCGAGCAGATCGAGCAGGGTACCGGACGCGAGGCCCTGCACCTCGCGGAGGTGGTCCAGCTGGCCCTGCACCAGGGGCAAGTCCCGAGCAAAGCGCCAGCGCCTCCTCGGCCGGCCATCTGGCCCTGGGCGGCGGCGGGGGTGCTGGTGTTGGGCGGCATCGCGGCCGTCGGCCTGCGCCGGCGGGCTTAGGAGGAGCCATGAGCGATCGTACATCCAAGGTCGTCGTCGTGACCGGAGCCTCGGCCGGCGTGGGACGGGCCACCGCCATCGCCTTCGCCCGCCAGGGGGCCCGGGTCGGGCTCATCGCGCGGGGCCTGGACGGGCTCCAGGGAGCCCGGCGAGAGGTCGAAGCGGCAGGCGGGCGTGCCCTGGTCTTGCCCTGCGACGTCTCCGACCCCGAGCAGGTGGCAGAGGCTGCCCAGCAGGTGGAGAGCACCTTCGGGCCCATCGACATCTGGGTCAACAACGCCATGACCTCCGTCTTCTCGCCCATCAGCGAGATGACGGCCGCCGAGTTCAAGCGGGTGACGGAGGTGACCTACCTCGGCTACGTCTACGGGACCATGGCGGCCCTGGAGCGCATGCGGCGGCGCGACCGCGGCGTCATCATCCAGGTCGGATCGGCGCTCGCCTACCGCAGCATCCCCCTGCAATCCGCCTACTGTGCGGCCAAGCACGCCATCGTGGGCTTCACGGACAGCCTGCGATCCGAGCTCCTCCACGACGGTAGCCACGTGCGGGTGACGGTGGTCCAGATGCCCGCCCTCAACACCCCCCAGTTCAGCTGGGTGCTCAGTCGCTTGCCGAGAAAGGCGCAACCGGTGCCGCCCATCTTCGAGCCCGAGGTGGCGGCCGACGCCATCGTCTGGGCCTCCGAGCACGTCCGGCGCGAGGTCTGGGTCGGCCTCTCCACCTGGAAGGCGATCGTCGGCCAGCGGGTCATCCCCGGCCTATTGGACCGCTACCTCGCCAAGGTGGGCTACGTGCAACAGCAAACCGACGAGGCCGCCGATCCCGACCGTCCGAGCAACCTCTTCGTGCCGGTCGACCAGACACGGGACTTCGGAACGCACGGCGAGTTCGACGACCGGGCATGGGACAACAGCCGCTTCTTGTGGGCGACCGAGCACCGAGGCCTGGTGGCCCTGGCGGGCCTCGGGCTCGCGGGCATGACCCTCGCCCTGCTCCCGCTCCGGCACCGCTAGAACGCTTGGGAGGAGGAAGGGATGCCCCGCAAGACTGTGACCCCTGGCCCCACGAAGCCTGGGCACCGGCCGATGACCCCGGCCGAGCGCTCAGAGCGCAAGGATCGAGTCCTCAAGGCCAAAACGCCGTCCGTCGTGCGCTCGATCGCGGACGCCCTCGTCATCAAGGCGGAGAACCTCTACTTCCTGGCCGAACCCGACGGCGGCGTCCCCCTGGGCGACGGCCATGGCTTCGGCCTCTACTACCACGACTGCCGCTTCCTCAACGGGTACGAGATCCGGCTCGGGGGGGTCAAGCCGGACGTGCTCGCCTCGGTGGCGACCGAGGGCTATCGGGGCATCTTCCAGCTCACCAACCCGGATCTCAAGCCCGAGGGCGAGCCCCTGATCCCCAAGGATCACCTGGGCCTGCAGTGGGAACGCATCATCGACCCGGGCGATCGCGCCCTCCATGATCGCCTGGAGGTGCACAACTACGGCTTCCAGGCCCACAAGGTCACGCTCAGCCTCTGCTTCCAGGCGAATTTCGAGGACGTCTACGAGGTGCGCGGGCTCGTGCCCGAGCGCTTCGGGACCGTCCTCTATCCGGAGTGGTGCCACGGCGGGTCGCTCTGCCTGGCCTACCAAGGAGCCGACGAGTTCTACCGCAGCACGGTCGTGCACTTCGACCGCCCCCCCGACCGCCACGAGGCGACCACGGCCCACTTCGACGTGGAGCTCGCGCCGGGAGAAAGCTGGGAAGTGCTCGTATCGATCATCGTGTCCGAGGCGCGGAAGCTGGCGGAAGTGAAGGTACATCCACACCGGCCGCCGGACTTCCAGGCGATCGCCACCGAGGTGCGCGAGCGGAACCAGCGGTGGCTCGGGCGCCATGCCGCCGTGCGCTCGGAGAGCATCCTGCTCGATCGCATCCTGGACCGATCGTTCAAGGATCTGCACATGCTGCGCTCCCACCTGGATCGGGCCGAGTACTTCGCGGCGGGCGTTCCCTGGTTCGCGACCCTGTTCGGCCGCGACAGCTTGATCACCTCCTACCAGATGCTCGCCTACGACCCGAGCATCGCGGCGCAGACTCTGCGCCTGTTGGCCTCCAAGCAGGGCACCAAGGTCGACGACTGGCGCGACGAGCAGCCGGGCAAGATCCTGCACGAGCTGCGGGTGGGCGAGATGGCGCGCCTCGACGAGATCCCCGACACCCCCTACTACGGCACCGTCGACGCCACCATCCTGTTCCTCATCCTGATCGCCGAGCACTCGAGCTGGTCCGGATCGCTCGACCTCTTCGAGGAGCTGCGGGACAACGTGGAGCGGGCCCTCGGGTGGATCGCCCACTACGGGCACCATAAGGGCAACCCGTACGTGGTCTACGACAGCACCTCCCGCAAGGGCCTCATCAACCAGGGGTGGAAGGACTCGGGCGACGCCATCGTCAACGCCGACGGCACTCTCGCCTGCCCACCGATCGCCATGGCCGAGGTTCAGGGCTATACCTACCTGGCCAAGCGCCGGATCGCCGACTTGTATCAGCGCTCGGGCAACCCGAAGCGCGCCGAGAGGCTCCTCCAGGAGGCCGCCGAGCTCAAGGAGCGCTTCAACCGGGACTTCTGGTGCGAGGACATCGGGACCTACGCCATGGCCCTGCAGGTGGGGGGCAAGCCGGTGGCCGTGTCCGCCTCGAACGCCGGGCAGGTGCTCTGGACGGGCATCGCGGACGACGCCAAGGCCGCACGGGTCGCCCAGCGCCTGATGGCGGAGGACATGTTCAACGGCTGGGGGGTGCGCACCCTGTCGAGCCGGGAGATGCGCTACAACCCCATCGGGTACCACCTCGGCACGGTCTGGCCCCACGACAACTCGCTGATCGCCGCCGGCCTGCGGCGCTACGGGCACGATCACGCCGCCTATCGGATCTTCAACGGGCTCTTCGAGGCCGCCTCCGACTTCACCGAGTACCGAATGCCTGAGCTGTTCTCGGGCTTCGCCCAGGCGCCCTTCCTCGAGCCCGTGCACTACCCGGTCGCCTGCCATCCGCAGGCCTGGGCGGCCGGCAGCATGCCGCTGCTGATCGCCACCCTGCTCGGTCTGCAGCCCGAGGCCTTCGAGCAGCGCCTGCGGATCGTGCGGCCCATCCTGCCTCACTTCGCGGAGTTCCTCGAGCTCGAGCGGGTCAGCGTGGGAAATGCCCTCGTCAACCTCCGGTTCGAGCGCCATGGCAAGGACATCGACGTCAAGATCGACCGCATGCAGGGCTCCCTCGACGTCATCGTCGAGGGGCAGGGCAGCCCGAAGAAAGCCTGACATGCGCCTGGTCTACGACGGATCCTGCCGCACCTGCCGGGAACTCGCACGCTGGGCGCTCGCGCACGACCGCACTGGCCAGCTTGTCGTCTCGCCCTACCAGGAGCCGGGCGTGCTCGAAGCATGCCACCTGAGCCCCGCAGAGGCCGCCCGCGAGGTCTGGCTCATCGAGGAGTCGGGCGAACGACTCGGCGGCCCGCGGGCCATCAACCATCTGCTCTCCAGGCAGGGGGGAATGTGGAGCGCGATCGCTCGCTTGTTCATGCTCCCCCTGGTCTCCAGGCTCGAGGCCCCGGTCTACCACTGGTTCTCGGAGCACCGTCACGGGTTCGACCGCCTCTGGCGCCTGCGCCGTGAAGACGAGCGGATGGATGGTCCCAGGCTTCCTTGACAGGTCAGCCCTCGCAGCATAACGTTACAACTATTCATTAAGTCCATCGTTGAGGGCCGTCGTGTCGCAGCTCTTCCCGCGCTATGCCAATACGCTTGCCAGGGCCTCGATCGTAGCGGTCGTGCTGGGCCTGGTGGGCCTTGGCGTGGTGGGCTACGGCTGGGTCCAGTCATCCTACGCCACAGGGGTTGCGACTCACGTCTCTCAGCCCGTCCCGTTCAGCCACGAGCACCACGTGAGCGGGCTCGGCCTCGATTGCCGCTACTGCCATACCAGCGTCGAGACCTCGAGCTTCGCGGGCATGCCCTCGACCCATACGTGCATGACCTGCCACTCGCAGATCTGGAAGGACAGCCCGACTCTGGCTCCGGTGCGCGAGAGCCTCACCACCGGGACCCCCATCGTCTGGAACCGGGTCTACCGGCTCGCCGATTTCGCCTATTTCGACCACCACGCGCACGTCGCCAAGGGCGTGGGCTGCACCACCTGCCATGGGGCGATCGAGCGCATGCCGCTGACGGCCGCCGCCCACCCCATGCGCATGCAGTGGTGCCTGGAGTGCCACCGCAGCCCCGAGCGATTCCTCAGGCCGCGCGAGGAGGTCTTCAACGTCCGCTGGACCCCGCCCCACGACCAGATCGAACAGGGCCGGCGCCTGATGCAGGCCTATGGAGTCCCCGCGCATGGCCTCGACAACTGCTCGGTCTGTCACCGGTAGCGCGCCATGACGATGTCCTGGGACGCCATCCGCAACCGCCTGTCCGACGTGCAGGGTGCCCGGTACTGGCAGAGCCTCGAAGAGCTCTGTGACGAGCCGGGCTTCCAGGAGCTCGTCGCGCGCGAGTTCCCGGCCCATGCCGCCTTCTGGGAGAGCCCCCTCACCCGCCGCCGCTTCCTGCAACTGATGGGCGCCTCCCTCGCCCTCGCCGGACTCACGGCCTGCTCCCTGCGCACGGCCGAAAAGCTCGTGCCCTACGTGCGCGACCCCGAGGGCGTCACCCCCGGCAAGCCCCAGTTCTTCGCGTCGGCCATGGTCCGCGACGGCCATGCCACGGGTCTCTTGTTCGAAAGCCACCTGGGCCGTCCCACCAAGATCGAGGGGAATCCGGATCACCCCATGAGCCTCGGGGCGACCGACGCCTTCATGCAGGCCGCTGTGCTCGATCTCTGGGATCCCGATCGCTCGCAGACCGTCGTCACCCGGGGCCGGGTCAGCACCTGGGAAGCCTTCGAGAGTGAGCTCTTGCGGCAGCGGCAGCAGTGGCAGGCGGCCCAGGGATCGGGGCTGCGCCTCCTGACCGAGGAGACGACATCCCCGACCCTCGTGCGCCAGGTGGAGGCCCTGCTCCGGCAGTACCCCCGAGCGCGCTGGTACCGGCACGATCCGGTGGATCGCTCGGCCCTCCTCGCCGGGGCCGAGGAGGCCTTCGGACAGGCCCTCGTGCCGCACTACCGCTTCGACCGGGCGGACGTGGTGCTCACGCTCGACTCCGACGTACTCGCCGACGAGCCCGCGAGCCTGCGCTACGCCCGCGAGTTCGCCGCGCGCCGGCGCCCGGAGGGCCCCATGAACCGTCTCTACGCGGTGGAGGCCGCCGCCACCCTCACCGGGGCCATGGCCGATCACCGGCGCCCCATGCGCTCCCTCGACGTCGGGGTCTGGGCCGGCAAGCTGCTCGCGCGCCTGCAAGACGGCCTCCCTGCGGCGGATCCCTGGCTCGAGGCCGTGGCCCGCGATCTCTTGGCTCATCCGGGACGGAGCCTCGTGGTGGTCGGCTATTCCCAACCGGCGCTGGTACATGCCATTGGCCATGCCCTCAACGCCCGGCTCGGCAACCTCGGCCAGACGGTCACCTTCACCGCCCCGGCCCCCCCGCCGGCCACGGCCCCCTTCGCGGACCTCGTCGCCGAGATGCACCGGGGCGAGGTCCAGAGCCTCTTCATCCTGGGGGCCAATCCAGTCTGGACCGCCGCTCCCGAGCTGGCCTTCGACGCGGCCCTGCGGCGCGTCCCCTTTTCCGCCCACCTCGGCCTCTACCAGGACGAGACGTCGGCCCTCTGCACCTGGCACCTGCCCGAGGCCCATTTCCTCGAGGCCTGGAGCGACGCCCGGGCCTATGACGGTACGGCGAGCATCCTCCAGCCCGGGATTGCTCCCCTGTACGAGGGACGCTCTACCCACGAGGTGCTCGCCATGGCCCTCGGATCGCCCACCCGCTCGGGGCTCGAGCTGGTGCGCGAGACCTGGCGCGGCGCCCATCCGGGCACCGACTTCGAGGCCTTCTGGACCGGGGCCCTGGAGAAGGGACTCGTTCCCGGAACGTCCCTGCCCCCGGTGGTGCCCACCCCGCGCGGGACGCCCGTCGCCCCCCCCCAAGCGCCGGCAGGCCTGGAGCTCGTGCTGCGGCCCGACCCTACCATCTGGGATGGCCGGTTTGCGAACAACGCGTGGCTCCAGGAGCTGCCGAAGCCCCTCAGCAAGCTCACCTGGGACAATGCCGCCCTCATGAGCCCCGTCGCCGCCGAGCGCCTGGGGCTCTCGAACGGGGACGTGGTGGAGCTGCGGGTGGGCGAGCGTTCCATCACCGCCCCGGTCTGGATTGCCCCGGGCCAGGCGGACGACAGCGTCGTGCTCACGCTCGGCTATGGCCGCAAGGTGGGTCGGGTGGCCCATGGCCAGGGCAGCAACGCCTACGTGCTGCGCAGCGCCGGCGCCCCCTGGATTCAGCCGGGGCTCGTGCTCCGGAAGACCGACCGCACCTACCCGCTCGCCACCACCCAGCGCCACCACCGCATGGCGGGTGAGCCGCTCGTGCAGGTATCGACCCTCCAGGCGATCGCCGCCACCGGCTCCATGCCCACGGAGGCCCCGCCCTCCCTCTATCCCGAGGTGGCCTACCCGGGCCACAAGTGGGCCATGGCCATCGATCTCAACGCCTGCACCGGCTGCAGCGCGTGCGTGGTCGCATGCCAGGCCGAGAACAACATCCCGGTGGTCGGCAAGGAACAGGTCATGCGTGAGCGCGAGATGCACTGGCTGCGGATCGATCGCTACTACGAGGGCCCCCTGGATGCCCCCCGGACCTACTTCCAGCCCGTCCCATGCATGCACTGCGAGAATGCGCCCTGCGAGGTGGTGTGTCCGACGGCGGCCACGGTGCATGACGACGAGGGCCTCAACGCCATGGTCTACAACCGCTGCGTCGGCACGCGCTACTGCTCCAACAACTGCCCTTACAAGGTCCGGCGCTTCAACTTCTTCCAGTTTTCGGACTGGACGACCGAGAGCCTGAAGGGCATGCGCAACCCCGAGGTGACGGTGCGCAGCCGCGGCGTGATGGAGAAATGCACCTACTGCGTCCAGCGGATCCAGGCGGCCAAGGGCGACGAGGCCGCCACGGGGCGCCCCATCCGCGACGGCGAGGTTCGGACCGCCTGCCAGGCGGCCTGCCCCACCCGTGCCATCGTCTTCGGCGACCTCAACGATCCGGCCTCGGAGGTGGCGGCGCTCAAGGCAGGCCCGCGGCACTACGCGCTGCTCGGGGACCTCGACACCCGGCCGCGCACCACCTACCTGAGCCGCGTGCGCAACCCCAACCCCGCCCTGGAAGAGGCCTAACGGTGGCCGCGCGCGATTCCGAGCCGCCCGTCATCCGGCCGGGCTACACCATCGCCTCGGCCGCCCGGGAGATCGGCGATCTGGTCCTTCGGCGTCCGATCGGGTGGCCATGGCTCATGGGCATGCTCCTCAGCGCGGGCCTGTTGACCCTCCTGGCGGTCGCCGTCGTCGTGCTGTTGGTCCGCGGCGTCGGCATCTGGGGGATCGACATCCCGGTGGCATGGGGCTTTGCCATCGCGAACTTCGTCTGGTGGATCGGCATCGGGCATGCGGGCACCCTGATCTCCGCCTTCCTCTACCTGATGCGCCAGCGCTGGCGCACCTCCATCAACCGCTTCGCCGAAGCCATGACCCTCTTTGCGGTGCTGTGCGCCGCGCTCTATCCGCTCCTCCACCTGGGACGGCCCTGGTACTTCTACTGGCTTCTGCCCTATCCCAACACCATGTGGCTGTGGCCGCAGTTCCGCAGCCCGCTCATCTTCGATCTCTTCGCCGTCGGCACCTACCTCACCGTCTCCCTGCTCTTCTGGTACGTGGGCCTCATCCCGGACCTCGCGAACCTGCGCGATCGGGCTCCCCACCGCTTTCAACAGCTCGCCTACGGCGTGCTCGCCCTGGGCTGGCGCGGCTCGGCTCGGCACTGGCAGCGCTACGAGAGCCTCTACCTGCTCTTGGCGGGCCTCGCGACGCCCCTGGTCATCTCGGTCCACAGCATCGTGAGCATCGACTTCGCCTACGCCATCGTGCCGGGTTGGCACTCCACGATCTTCCCGCCCTACTTCGTGGCGGGGGCCGTCTACTCGGGCTTTGCCATGGTGCTCATCCTCGCGATCCCCATGCGCGCCGCCTTCCGGCTGGACGGGCTCATCACCCAACGCCACCTGGATCTGATGGCCCAGCTCATGCTCGCCATGGGGCTTTTGGTCGCTTACAGCTATGCCACCGAGTTCTTCAGCAGCTGGTACGGCGGCAATCCGCCCGAGTGGACGGCCTTTGTGAACCAGGTGACAGGCGTCTATGCCCCCCTGTTCTGGGGGACCCTCTTCTGCAACGTGCTCTCCGTCCAGGTGCTGTGGGCCCCCAAGGTCCGGCGATCGCCCGTCGCCCTCTTCGTCGTCTCGCTCCTGGTGCTGTTGGGCATGTGGATCGAGCGCGTCATGATCGTCATCACGGCCCTGCACCGGGACTACCTGCCCTCCCGGTGGGGGCTCTACGTCCCGACCTTTTGGGACTGGGCGACCCTCTGCGGGACCATCGGGCTGTTCTTCTTCCTGTTTCTGCTCTTCGTGCGGCTGTTGCCCATCATCTCGATCTCGGAAGTCGAGAAGCTGGTCGAGGAGGGGGCATGAGCTACGGGATGATGGCGGCCTTCCAGACCCCCGAGGAGCTGCTCGCGGCCGTCCGCGCGGCCCGAACGGAAGGCTATCGCGACATGGATGCCTACACGCCCTTTCCGATCGAGGGGCTCGCCGACGCCCTGGAGGCAGGCCCCAATCGGGTGCCCCTCATCGTGCTCTTGGGGGGGATCGCAGGGGCGCTGGTCGGGTATGGCCTCCAGTACTACGCGATGGCCCTCAACTACCCGCTGAATGTGGGCGGTCGCCCGCTCAACAGCTGGCCCGCCTTCATCCCCATCACCTTCGAACTCTCGGTGCTGACCGCCGCCATCGCGGGGGTGGTCGGCATGCTGGCCCTGAACGGCCTGCCGCGTCCCTACCACCCGGCCTTCAACGCGCCGTGCTTCAACCTGGCCACCCTCGATCGGTTCTTCCTGTGCATCGAGGCGCGCGACCCCGCCTTCTCAGCCGAAGCGACCCGCCGCTTCCTGGAGGCCCTGAACCCCACGGAGGTCTCCGATGTGGAGGGTTAAGGGATGGCGCGCGAGCCTCGCGCTCACCGGGCTCTTGGCCACCGGCTGCCGCCAGCAGATGGCCGATCAACCCAAGTACACGCCGTTTGCGCCGAGCGCCTTCTTCGCCGATGGCCAGTCCGCCAGGCTCCCGGTGGCCGGCACGGTCGCACGCGGCACCCGAGTCGCGCCTCCGGTGCCCACGGGCTCCTTTCCCGTTCCTGTGACCCGCGCCCTCTTGCAGCGCGGGCAGGAGCGCTACAACGTCTACTGCTCTCCCTGCCACGACCGCACCGGCAGCGGCAACGGGATGATCGTCCAGCGGGGCTTCCCCCAGCCCCCCTCCTTTCATGCGGCGCGCCTGTTGGCGGCCCCCGAGAGCCACTTCTACCAGGTGATCACCGACGGCTACGGGATCATGTACTCCTACGCGAGCCGGGTCGCGCCCGCGGACCGCTGGGCGATCGCCGCCTACATCCGGGCCCTCCAGCTCAGCCAGCATGCGTCCCTGTCGGACGTTCCGCCGGCCGAGCGCCAGCAGCTCCAGGGAGGCGCCCCATGATCCCCCACGGCCGCCTGCTCGAGCGCCTCTGCCTCGCCATCGGGGGCCTCGCCTTGATCGGTTGCCTCCTGGTCGGGTTCGCCAACCCGGCGCGTGGCTTCGTCGCGTACCGCTTCGCCCTCCTCTTCTGGACGGGGCTGAGCCTCGGCGGCCTCTCATGGCTGGCCCTGCATGACGTGGCGGGCGGCGCCTGGGGGGCCCTCGGCCGGGCCTCGTTCGAAGCCAGCGGCCGCATGATCGGCTGGATGGGGCTGATGTTCGTGCCCTTGCTGTTCGGCCTCGACGCGCTCTATCCCTGGGCCCGTCCCGGGGAGGTCGCCCGCTCGACCCTGCTGCAGCATCGCCTGCCCTATCTCAATGCGCCCTTCTTCGTGATCCGCACCGTGCTCTACTTCGGGCTCTGGACCGCCCTCGGAGGTCAGCTGACGCGCCACTCCGAGCGCGGGGCCGCGGGATCCGCCCCGCGCCCACCCCTGCGCGCCTGGAGCACCGCTTGGCTTCTGATCTACCTCTTCACCGCGTCGTGGGCAGCCATCGACTGGGTCGTCTCCAGCGAGCCGCGCTGGAACTCCACGATCTTCGGCCTGCTCACCATCGCCGGACAGATGCTCTCGGCGATCGCCCTCTGCGCCCTCTGCATGGGCCTCCTCTCCCGCCGACCGGAACTAAGCTCCCTCCAGCATCTGCCCCGGCACTTCAACGATCTCGGCAACCTGCTGTTGACGGGCGTGATGACCTGGGGGTACCTCGTGTTCTCACAACTGCTCATCGTCTGGTCCGGCAACCTGCCCGACGAAGCGGGCTGGTATACGGCGCGGCTCACGGGTTCCTGGCCTGGGGTCGCATGGCTCGTCTGCGCCTTCCAGCTCGCCTTGCCGTTCGCCCTCTTGCTATTCCGAGCCATCAAGCGCCATCCGGTGCGCCTGGCCGCCGTTGCGGCCATGGTGCTCGTCGCCCACCTCCTCTACCGCTACTGGGAGCTCGTCCCGCCCTCCATGCCGGCAGGTCCGCTCGTGCAGCCCATCGACGGGCTGGCCGTCCTCGGTGTGGGCGGCGTCTGGGTCGGTGGTTTCCTGTGGCACCTCAACCGGCGGCCCCGCCTGGTGCCGGCCGATCCGCGCCTCGGCATGGATGTGACCCATGCCTGATTGGCGTCGGCTCTTCGACCGCCTGCAGCGGCTCACCGGGCCTGCTCCGACGAAAGAGGTCCCCGCGGAGGTCGTCCGCAAGGGCTACGAACCCAGTGACGTCAACCTGCGGGTCGTGGGCATCGTGACCGTGGTCATCGTCGTCCTCGCCCTGCTCATGCACGCCGCCTTGCTCGTTCTCCTCTACGGGCTCGCCCACCAGGAGGGCGAGCAGCTGCCCGTCCCTGCCGAGCCACCGCCGACCAAGCGCTTCCCGAGGCCCGCCCTCCAGGTGGACCCGAGCGAGGACCTCGCCCGGCAGCATGCCGAGGAAGAGCAGCGCCTCGGGAGCTACGGCTGGGTCGATCGCTCCCGAGGAGTGGTTCACATCCCCGTGCAGCGGGCCATGGACCTCTTGCTCGAGCGCGGACGACCCAGGGGGGTGCGCCATGCGCCGTGAGGTCGCCTGCCTTCTCCTGCTGCTCGCCCCGCCCGCCCTCGCGGCTCCGAGCGAGGTGCTCCAGGCCGCGCGCATCGACCAGCGGCTGGGAAGCTCCGTGCCCATGGACCTGACGTTCCGGGACGAGGCGGGCCGGAGCGTGCGGCTGTCCGAGTGCATGGCGGGCAAAGCCACCGTTCTCTCGCTGGTCTACTACGGATGCCCGAACCTCTGCACCGAGGTCCTCAACGGCATGGTCAAGGGCTTCGACGACCTGCCGTTTCGGCTGGGGCAAGAGTTCAACGTCGTCAGCGTCAGCATCGATCCCCACGAGACGCCGGCCCTCGCCGCCAAGAAGCGGGCCACCTACCTGAAGCGCTACGGTCACGCCTCCGAGAGCTCGTGGCACTTCCTGACGGGCGACCAAACCCCCATCCGCCAGCTGGCCGACGCCGTCGGCTTCCACTACGCCTACGATCCCGAGCTCAAGCAGTACGCGCATCCGAGCGCCATCGTGCTCCTCACGCCACGAGGCCGGATCGCGCGGTATCTCTTCGGGATCGACTACGACCCGACGGATCTGCGCCTCGGCCTCATGGAGGCCTCGGAGAACCGGATCGGCAGCCCCGTCGACCGGATCCTCATGCGCTGCTACGCCTTCGATCCCAGGACCGGGCGCTATAGCCTCGCCCTCCTGAATCTCCTGCGCGGTGCGGGCGTTGTCATGGTCCTGGCGCTCGGCCTCTTTATCCGGGGCATGCTCCGCTCCGAGCAGCGGCGCAAGGAGGCCCGATGAGCGACGTGCTCGGCTTTCCGCTCGCTCCCGAGCAGGCCTCGGGCATCGCCCCCCAGGTGGACCTGCTCTTCTGGTGCCTCACGGGGCTCAGTGCGGCCATGACCGTGGGCATCGCATGCGCCATCGTCATCTTCGTGGTGAAGTACCACCACACCTCGAAGGCCGACCGGCGGAGGCGCAGCACGGGCAACTGGCTCATCGAGTTCGGCTGGATCCTGATCCCCCTGGGGCTCTTCCTCGGCTTCTTCCTCTGGGGCAGCCGCCTCTACGTGCACGAGGCCAGTCCCCCCAGGGGGGCCACCGAGATCTTCGTGGTCGGCAAGCAGTGGATGTGGAAGATCGAGCATCCCTCGGGGCGGCGCGAGATCAACGAGCTGCATGTGCCCGTGGGCAAGCCCGTCGTGCTGTCGATGATCTCGCAGGACGTCATCCACGACGTCTACGTGCCGGCCTTCCGGATCCACCACGACGTGCTGCCCGGGCGCTACATGCGCGAGTGGTTCACCGTCACCAGGCCCGGTCGCTACCACCTGTTTTGCTCGCAATACTGCGGCACGCAGCACGCGGGCATGGTCGGCTGGGTGGTTGCCATGCCGCCTGCCGAGTTCGAGGCCTGGCTGGGAACGGGTAATGCCCAGCCGAGCATGCTCCAGGCCGGGGCGACCTCGTTCCGGGAGCTGGGCTGCACGGGCTGCCACATGGGGGCCTCGAGCGTGCGCGCTCCCCGGCTCGAAGGCCTCTACGGACGCCCCGTTCCCCTGCAGGGGGGCGGGTTTGCGATCGCCGACGACCAGTATCTCCACGACTCCATCCTCTTGCCCAAGAAGCAGATCGTGGCGGGCTACCAGCCCGTCATGCCGAGCTACCAGGGACAGATCGACGAGAGCCAGGTCCTGGAGCTGGTCGCCTACCTCAGGTCCCTGGGGAGTGAAAGGAGCATGCCATGAGCCCGGTGAGCTACCTCGAGGACGGGACCACCGTCCGCTCTTGGCTCCTCTCCACCGACCACAAGCGGATCGCCATCCTGTACATGGTGAGCATCACCCTGTTCTTCCTGGTGGGTGGGGCCGCCGCCACCTTGATCCGGCTGGAGCTCGCCACCCCCCAGCCGGATCTCGTCTCGGCCGACACCTACAACAAGCTCTTCAGCCTGCATGGCGTCGTCATGGTGTGGTTCTTCCTCATCCCCTCGATCCCGACGGTGATTGGCAACTTCGTCTTGCCCCTGATGCTCGGGGCCCGTGACCTGGCCTTCCCGCGCTTGAACCTGTTCAGCTGGTACCTCTACCTCGTGGGTGGGCTCTTCACGGGCGTCATGATGATCAAAGGCGGCGTGGATACGGGCTGGACCTTCTACACGCCCTTCAGCAGCATGTTCTCCAACACGCACGTGGTGCTCACGGTGGTGGGCGTGTTCATCGTGGGCTTCTCAAGCATCCTGACGGGCCTCAACTTCATCGTCACCACGCACAAGCTGCGCGCCCCCGGCCTCACATGGTCCCGCCTGCCCCTCTTCGTCTGGTCGCTCTACGCCACGAGCGTCATCATGCTGCTCGCCACCCCGGTGCTCGCCATGACCCTGATCCTGCTTGCCGTCGAGCGGATCTTCCGGGTGGGCATCTTCGACCCCGGCCTCGGCGGGGATCCCCTGCTCTTCCAGCACCTCTTCTGGTTCTACTCGCACCCGGCCGTCTACATCATGATCCTGCCCGGCATGGGAGTGGTCAGCGAGCTCATCGGCTGCTTCTCGAGGAAGCGCGTCTACGGCTACAAGTTCGTCGCGGGCTCGTCGCTGGCGATCGCCTTCTTCGGCTTCCTGGTCTGGGGCCACCACATGTTCGTCGCGGGCCAGTCGGTCTACGCGGGGCTCGTCTTCGCCTTCCTGAGCTACATGGTGGCCGTGCCCTCGGCCGTGAAGGTCTTCAACTGGACGGCCACCCTGAGACAGGGCAGCATCCACCTCGACACCCCCATGCTCTATGCCCTCGGCTTCATCGGCCTCTTCACCATGGGCGGGCTCACGGGCCTCTTCCTGGCGGCTCTCGCCATCGACGTGCACGTGCACGACACCTACTTCGTCATCAGCCACTTCCACTACATCATGGTGGGGGGCATGGTCTCGGCCTACCTCGGGGGCATCCACTACTGGTGGCCCAAGATGAGCGGCCGCATGTACCCCGAGCTCCTCGGCAAGCTCTCGGCCCTGACGCTCTTCATCGGGTTCAACCTGACGTTCTTTCCCCAGTACCTCCTGGGCTTCCTCGGCATGCCACGGCGCTACCATGTCTATCCGCCCGAGTTCCAGGTCCTCAACGTGCTCTCGACGGCCGGTGCCTCCATCCTCGCGGTGGGCTACCTCTTGCCCCTCTTCTACCTGCTCTGGTCGCTGCGCTACGGCAAGCGCGCCCCGGAAAACCCCTGGCATGCGACGGGGCTCGAGTGGCAAACGCCCTCGCCGCCTCCGACCGACAACTTCGAGACGGTGCCCATCGTGACCCAGGAAGCCTACGCCTACCCGGTGGAGGAGCCGCATGCCTGATCTCGCTCATCAGTTCCAGGACCTCGAGCAGCAACGCACCGCCGACACGCTCGGCATGTGGGCCTTCCTCGCCACCGAGATGATGCTCTTCGGGGCCATGTTTCTGGGCTACACCGTCTACCGCTGGCACTACCCCCGTGCCTTCTACCTGGGAGCGCAGCGGACCGACATGGTCCTTGGCAGCCTCAACACGGCGCTCCTCTTGACCAGCAGCCTCTCCATGGCCCTCGGCGTGCACTTCCAGCGGGCGCGGCACTTCGGCCGGGTCGCCCTCTGCCTCGGCGTCACGGCCCTTTTAGGAGCGGGCTTTTTGGCCCTCAAGCTGCTGGAGTACTGGCACCACTATCAAGAAGGGCTGGCCCCCGGGCTGAACTTCCATTTCCCGGGCCCCGAGGCCTCCCAGGTGGCGCTCTTCTTCGTGTTCTACTTCGTCATGACGGGGCTGCACGCCGTGCACATGACCATCGGCCTCGGGCTCGTCGGGTTCCAGACCGCCCGGGCCTACCGAGCGGAGTCACGGCTCATGCCCGTGACCCTCACGGGGCTCTACTGGCACTTCGTGGACGTGATCTGGGTGTTCCTCTATCCGCTCTTCTACCTGGGGGGCCGCTCATGACGGCCATCCCCCGGTTGCTGAGGGTCTACCTGGCCCTCATGATCCTGTTCGCGCTGACGGCGGGCTTCGCCTACCTCCCGCTCGGTCGCTTCAACGTCGTGGTGGCCCTCGCCATCGCCGCGGCCAAGGCGACCCTCATCGGCATGGACTTCATGGAGCTGCGGACGGAAAAGCGGCTGACGTGGCTCTTTGCCGGGGCGGGGCTGTTCTGGCTCGCCATCCTCTTCACGCTCAGCCTGAGCGACTACGCAACGCGCGGTTGGCTGCCCTGGGGCAGCCGCTTCGGGCCCTGAGGCGGCGAGCACGGCTTGTAGGGGGCCCGGGAGGGCCCTAAGCTGGACTCGACGTGAAAAGGAGGACCGCCATGCCCCGCGTGACCACTCCGATCCGGGACGAGCGTGTGGCCCGCACGCCCTTGCAAGAGGCGATTTCCCTCGTGCCCTATGTCTGGGTCTATCAGCGCATGCATCGCCGCCGCTGGGCGCAAGGCCTGGCGGCCGCCGCCGCGGTCGCCGGCCTTGCGGTGCTCGCCATGAGGCGCCGGCGCTAGTCCTGGATCTTGGCGAAGGCCTCGCGCAGAAAGGCGATGCCGAAGCCCGTCGCCTGCCCCTGACCCACCATGGGCGGGAAGGGCACCTCGTTGGGCTCCACGACGCAGTCGACGATCGCGGGCAGGCCCGAGGCGAGGGCCGCGCGGAACGCCTCCTGGAGGTCCTTGGGATCCTCCACGCGCACCCCGAAGGCCCCGCAGGCCCCCGCGAACTCCACGAAGTCCGGGTTGATGAAGTGGATGCCGAACTCGGGAACGCCCGCCACCTCCTCCTCGAACTTGATGAGGCCCAATTTCGAGTTGTTGAACACCGTGACGACGATGGGCAGCTGGTACTTCACGGCGGTCATGAACTCGCCGAGGCACATCACCAGGCCGCCGTCGCCCACCGTGCACAGCACCCGGCGATCGGGGAAGGCGAACTGGGCCCCGATGGCGTAGGGCAACGAGCACTGCATGGTGCCCATCACGCCCGACCCGATGAAGCGCTGGTGGCCGTTGACGAAGAAGTTGCGGGCCATCCAGGCGGTGTTGGTGCCGGAGTCCGTGGTGATGATGGCGTCCTCGGGTGCCACGTCCTGCAGGGCCCGGGCCACGGTCTGGGGCCGCATGGGGATGCGCGGGTCGTGGCCCTGGCGGTCCATCAGGGAGTTCCAGTTGTCTCGCGCCTGCTGGCAACCCTTGAGCCAGCGGCGATCGGTGTGGCGATCGCAGCGTTCGAAGAGCATGGGCACGGCCAGGTGAACGTCCGCGCAGCACCCGATGTCGACCGGGTAGCGCTTGCCGATCTGGGCGGGATCCTGGTCGATCTGGATGATGACGCAGTCGCCGGGCTTGGGCAGGAACTCGTTGTAGGGGAAGGACGTGCCGAGCATCAGGAACACGTCCGCCTCCGTGACGGCCTCGACCGAGGCCCGGGTGCCCAAGAGGCCGAGGCCGCCCAGCACGTGCGGGTCGTAGTCGGAGACGGCCTCCTTGCCCCACAGCGCCTTGATGATGGGGGCTCCGAGCTTCTCGGCGAGCTTGACGACGGCCCCGCCCGACCCGTGGCAGCCCCGGCCGATCATGAGCACGGGCTTGCGCGCGCGGTTGAGGACCGAGACGATCCGGTCGATGGTCGCCGGAGCCGGCATCAGGCTCGGCTTGGCGAACTGGTGGTCGGCCGGTTTGGCATCCTTGGGCAGGGGCTCGAGGCCGAGGTCCACGGGTACCGCGAGCAAGGCGGGGCCGCTCCGGGCGTAGGCCGCCCGGATGGCGTTCGAGGTGACGATGCGCGCGTTCTTGGTGCCGCCGAGCGTCTGGCACCACACGGTGCAGCCGGCGAAGTCGCGCTCGGGGTGGAACTCCTGGACCTGATCCGTGCCGAGGGCGAAGGAGTCCGCGTTGCCCGTGAGGGCGAGCACCGGGATCTTGTCGTGAAAGGCCTCGAAGAGGCCGTTGGTGAGGTGGAAGGCCCCCGGTCCCGCGGTGGTGATGCAGGCGGCCATGCGCCCGGTCAGCTTGTAGTAGGCCGTCGCCATGAAGGCGGCGTTCTCCTCGTGGCGCACCAGCACGAACCGGATCCGGTCGCGATGCTTGTAGAGGCCGTTGAACAGGCCATCGGAATTGTCCCCGGGGATGCCGAACACCACCTCGATCCCCCAGTCGATGAGGGTCTCGATGATGGCCTCTCCGGTGGTGTGCTCGAGCCCCGAGCGGAGCTGCTGAAGGGCGGATCGCGTGATGGGCATGGCTACCTCCTACAGTTTCCTCGGAGGTAGCCTAGCGTGAACCCCCCGGCGGGTCTCCGGCCGAGGTGCCGAAGATCGCCGAGGGGGTTCCTCGCTTGTGTCCTTTTTAGGGCAGCTTGGGAGCGGTCTGCTTCGGGAAGGGTCCCGTGAGGCTGTTCAGGAAGGCCACGATGTCCTTGACCTCGGGCTCGCTGAGGGTCCGATTGAGCTGGCTCTTGGCCATCACGCGGACGGCCTCGTCGAGGGTCTTGACCGAGCCGTTGTGGAAGTACGGAGCGGTCAGGGCGACGTTGCGCCAGGTGGGCACGCGCCACATGGAGCGATTGGCCTCGATCTGGGTGACCTTGTAGCGGCCCGCGTCATCCTTGAGGTGGTACTTGGCGAC
>DATNQJ010000565.1:0-10058 GCA_036704085.1 Stenomitos sp. | reverse complement strand
TCCTTGGCGTCTTCCGGAGAGCTGTCCCCCGAGCAGACGGAGGCCGCCTGGGCGCGCGTGGCCCTGGAGGCGACGACCTACGCCCGCGACGAGCAGTGGCAGCAGGCCCTGGAGCTCGGGGACACGGTTCCCCTGAGCGATCCCTCCTACAGGCTCGTGTCCTCGCAGCTGCCGATGTGGCGCCAGGCCGTGCGGCAGGATCTCAAGGAAGACCGGCGGGTGCTCGCTCGTGAGGTCTACCACTCCGTGCCCAACCCGCGTCTGGTGGCGGCTCGCAACAAGGCCTTGGTCGCAGCGAAGAAGAAGAGCGTCCGCCAGGGCTCCAAGCCCCGGAAGAACCGGGACAGCTAAACCTACGAGAACATCGAGGCCGCCGACGTATCGGAGCCGAGCATCAGGATGGTCTTGACCGTGTTCTCGTAGGGGTCGTTGTCGTGAATCCCCTGCTTCAGGAAGCTCTTGATCTGGTCCCAGAGCGAGATCGCACGGTCGTAGTTCGGGTTGGTCCCGCGGACGTACGCGCCCATGTTCAAGAGGTCCTGCACCTCCTTGTAGTCCGCCATGATCTGGCGCACCTTCATCTGGGCCGCGTAGTGCTCCTTGGTCGCCAGGAAGTTGATCAGACGGCTGACGCTCGACAGCACGTCGATGGCCGGGAAGATGCCCTGCGAGGCGATCGAGCGCAGCATGACCACGTGGCCGTCCAGGACGCCACGGACGCAGTCCGCGATGGGCTCGTCCATGTCGCCGCCGTCCACGAGCACCGTGTAGATGGCCGTGATGGAGCCCTTGTCCGACGTCCCCGCCCGCTCCAACAGCTTCGGGATGAGCGCGAAGACCGAGGGCGTGTAGCCCTTCTGCGCGGGAGGCTCGCCGATGGCCAGACCGATCTCGCGCATGGCCATCGCAAAGCGGGTCATGGAGTCCATCATCAAGAAGACCCGTAGCCCCTGGTCCCGGAAGTACTCGGAGATGCTCGAGGCCACCAGCGGCGCCTTGAAGCGCATCAGGGAGCTGGTGTCCGAGGTCGCGACCACGACCACCGAGCGCTTGAGCCCCTCCTCGCCGAGGCTCTCCTCCATGAACTCGCGCACCTCGCGGCCGCGCTCTCCGACCAGGCACAGGACCGAGATGTCCGCCTTGCAGTTCCGGGCGATCTGGCCCAGGAGCGTCGACTTACCGACGCCCGAGCCCGCGAAGAGGCCGATGCGCTGCCCCTCGCCCAGGGTGAGGAACGCGTCGATGACGCGCACCCCGGTCGGCATGACCGTGTCGATGCGCTTGCGGGTCATCGAGTTGGGCGGCTGGTTCATGAGAGGGTAGACGGTCTCGGCGATGATGGGCCCCTTGCCATCGATGGGGTTGCCGAGGCCATCCAGCACCCGGCCCAACAGGCCCGGGCCCACCTTGACCGACACCATCCGTCCGGTCGCCACCACCTCGCAGCCCGCGCCCAGGCCCTCGATCTCGACCAGGGGCATCAGCATGACGCGCCGGGCCTTGAAGCCCTGAACCTCGGCCGGGAAGATCTTGGACTTGTCGATCGAGTAGATGTAGCAGAGCTCGCCGACGCGCACCCCCTGCAGCACCGCCTCGATGACGAGCCCGATGAGCTGCACCACCTGGCCCCGAGCCCGGATGGGCAGGGTGTCCTTGAGCGCGAACTGGTACGCCTCGAAGTTGTACGCCTTTTCGACCGCCATTTAACCCGCCCCCGTCATATCCAAGGGCTCGGCCGCCGCCTCTGCCCGCACCGCCTCGAAGGCCTCCTCGATGACCGAGAGCTGCGTCTTGATCTGCGCGTCCACGAAGCCGGAGCCCGTCTCGATGAAGACCCCGCCCTTCTGGATCTTGGGGCTCGCGACGAACTCGACCTTGCGCACGCTCTTGAGGCGATCGCGGAAGGCGTCCTCGTACTTCTGGACCTCCGGCATGTCGTCCGGATGCACCTTGATGATGACCTCTTCGAGGTCCGAGACCTTGTTGAGGGCCACCTCCAGGGTCTTGACGACGATCTCGGGGCGCACCTCGACCTCGTCCATCAGGATCTTCTCGGCGATGCCGAGGGCGAGCTTCAGGATCTTCTCCTCGTTCTTCTTGGCCTCCTCGGCGACCAGGCCCGAGAGGCGGTTGAGCGCGTCCATGGCGTCCTGGACGATCTTGGCGCCCTCTTCGTCCGCCTGGCTGCGGCCTTCCTGGTACCCTTCGGCGTAGCCCTGCTGTCGGAGCTGCTCGAGGACCTGTTCGCGCTTGGACTCGATCTCGAGGATGGCGCGTGCCGCCTGGGCCTGGGCCTCGTGGACGGTTGCCGCCGCCCGTTCCTCGGCCTCCTGGACCAGGCGCGCCGCCTTCATCCGGGCCTCGGCGAGGAGGGTCTCGCGCTCGGCCATGAGCGAGTGGATCGCCATCTCGGTGGGCGGATCGGTCATGACCCGCCGGGCGAAGTTGTCGACCAGGGACGCGACCTGCTCCTCGGCGGTCGCGAGCTCGCGCCACCGGGCGTCGTTGGCGGCCTGGATCGAGACCCGCTCGAGGGCGGACGCAGCCTGCTGCTCGATGTAAGGGGTCACCGACGCCATGGCATCCGAGAACATGGCGCTGGCGTCGGGGTAGGAGGCGCGGATGGTGGCCTCGGCCTCTTCGAGCTCCAGGCTGGCATCGGGGGCTCCGAGGTGGCCGGTCGCCTCATGGGCGGCCGCCTCGGCCTGCTGCTGGGCCTCTTCGAGCAGCGCGTCGCGCTCGGCATCGAAGCCACCGAACAGGTCCGACGGGGCCTCGGGCTCGGCGGGCTCCTGGTAAGCGTACTCGGTCCCCTCGTCCTCGAGGACCGGGGCCATCTCCACCGTTTCCGTCTCCCACTCCGAGTAGGCCTGCTCCTCGGGTTCGGGCTCGAGTGGCTCCGGCGGTTGCTCGGGGACGACCCGCTCGATGACGATGTTGCTCGCCTCCGGGGTCGGCGTGAGGGGCGTCGGCTGGGGCTGATCGGCAAAGACCTGATCGCCCGCCACCACCGCGGTGCCGGTTTGAATCAGTTGATTGGATTTGATCAGCGCCATGGGCAAGGCTCCCAGAAGTGAACACTTCTGGGACTATTGTACCCACCAGTGGCCCGTTCTGGCACGCCAGAGCAGGGCCTCGTCCGCATCAGTAGGCGCGTTCGAGCTTCTGGACCAGGTCGCTGACGGAGTTGAACTCGGTGTCGTCGATGCGCAGGAGCACGACCCTGAGCTTCTCGGACTGGTGTCCGGTGAGGTTGATCGTGCGATCGCCGCGCTCTTCGATGAGGTGCTGTTTGTCCGTCGGGAAGTGAACGCCCTCGACCGCGTCCATCAAGGTGGTCATGCCGGTCTGTTGCGGAGCGTCCGCATTCCAACCCTGATTCTGGCCCTGGCTGTCCGCGTTGGGGAATTGCGGTTGCATGGCTAGCCTCCTTCCTCGCACTGCCCCTATCCTAGGCCCGTGCCGGGAGGAGAACAACACGCATCCAGGGCTTAGAAGGTGATGACCTGGTAGTCGAAGGTGTACTGGAAGGGCCGTCCGTTATACTCCGGACGGAAGGTCACACCAAAGCCGAGGCAATTCACGGTGTATCGGATGCTCACAGCCAGGTCGCCCCGCTTGAAGCTCTCCGGGGCAAACGGCTTGTCGTACTCCCGGGCCCAGAAGGCGCCCACACCGAGACTCCAAGGACCATAGATCCGCCAATCCGCATTCAAGAAGAAGCGATCGACCGCCGTGGCCTTATCGTGGTCGAAAGGGGTCCCCCCCCCGGTCGTGTAGACGGGTTGGGTCTCGAAGCGGAAGCTGGTACTCAACCACGGCGCCCAGCGCTGGCTGCTGCCGGTGCCTGCGAAGAGAACGGATTGACTGCGATCGCCCAGATAGTAAGCCGAGTTGGCACCGCCGTAGAAGCTCGTTTCCCAGAAATCGTTGGGATGCCAGGTCGGTAGGCCGAAGCCCAGGCCACCCTGCAAGATGCCGGAACTCCGGTCGGTCGGTACCTCATGCAAGTAGGCGCCGCGCACCGAGGGACTCAAGCTCAGAGGCCCCAGGGACCAGGATGGCCAGGTCGTAGTGATCTCGGGTAGGCGATGCACCGGGTAGCCGCCGGGATCCACCTGGTACTCCGCATCGCTCCGTCGACCCACGTCCACCCGGTAGCCGAGACTGAACAGGGTACGAGCCCCGCCCGCCCAGTCCCGGGTCAATGCGACATTGGCATGGGGCCCCTGACGATTCGGATCGGCGTCGAGCCAAGGCCAGTACTGGGTGTAGTTGGCATCGAACTTGCCCTGGGCAATCCCCGCGGGAAAGTCCTGGACCACCCCCGCCGAGATGCCGCGGTCCTGCATGACCCGGACCGGGATGGCCCCCGGCAGGTCTTTTCCGAGCGAATAGGGCGCGCGGCTGTCCACGAAGAGGCCCTGCGCACCGTCGAAGCCCACGTTGGCGTCGATCCGGGTGTCCGGCAGGCGGAGCCTGGCCTTGCTCGCCTCCTCGCCGATCGAGGCGACGAAGAAGGGGATGATGAAGACGGGGACACCGCCCACCACGACGCTGACCCAGTTCCCCCGGAGGTTCCAGTACTGGCTCTTGGGGTACCACTCCAGGCGTTCGCCCGAGATCCAGTAGCCCGGATCCTCGTGGAGACACGGCGAAACGCGGGCGTCTTCCGAATAGACGAGTGCATCCGAGAGGTGCAGCTTGGCACCGCCGAACCAGCCCTGGCGCTCGATCCAGGCCTGCCAGTCGCGGGCGTTGGCGACCCGTTGCGTCAAGTCGAACGCGATGCTCTTGGCCCGCAGGTGGTAGACGCCCCGATCCAGCTTCACGTTGCCCTGGGCCATGCCGCGCATGGTGTCGCGATCGAAGCGCAGGTAATCCGCCGCGACCTCGATGCCCTCGTAGGTGACCTTCACGCTCCCGGAGGCCTCCACGTAGCTGCCGGGCCCCTCCTTGACGTCGATGACCTGGGCCTCGATCTCGATGGGGATCAGGGTATCGCTCGTGGCAGCGGGGCTCCCCGCTGCGGGGGCCTGAGCGATGAGGAAGGTCTGCGAGTCCCCGCCGTGCGACGGCGGAGGGGCGGTGGCGGCTTCCCATTCAAGCCTGGGTGACAAGACCTGGGATGGTGCGGCCGTCTTGTCGAGACGAACCGCCGCCTGATGACCCAAGCCCTCGAGCTGGATGAACTCCCGCTTGGCCTCTACGCGATGAGGGGAGGGGGGCGCCGGAAGATTCGCAGGCCCCGACACGAGCTCACGAGGCTGCTCCGCCTCGCAATCGCACGCCGCCCAGGCAGCTTGAACGGGCGCCAGAGCGATCGCCGCCGCCAGCGCCACCGGAATCGGTCGCATGCTCATACGGACATCCGCCGCCGGCGGACCAGGCGCTTCGAGCGGCGCTCGAAGAACTCGGCGAGGGGCTTCACGTAGTTCTGATCCGTCCGGAGCACCAGCTCATCCACGCCCAAGGAGCGGAACATCGCCGAGCGATTGCTCGCCAGATCCCGCGCCCGCCGCGCATAGCGCTCGCGGACCCGCGCATCGCCCGTGTCCACGAGCATCGTCTCCCCCGACTCGGGGTCGAGCACCTCGATGAGCCCCACGTCCGGCAACTCCAGCTCGCGCGGGTCCACCAGCGTCACGGCGATCACGTCGTGCTTCGCCAGGAGCCCCTTCAGGGGCGCCTCGAACTCCAGGTCGATGAAGTCCGAGAGCACGAAGACGATGGCCCGGCCGGTGTGTACCTTCTGGAAATAGCTCAGGCTCTCGGAATAGCGGGTCTTGCGGCCCTCCGGCTGGTAGACCAACAGGTCCCGGATCATCCGGAGCACGTGCGCACGGCCCCGCTTGGGCGGCACGAAGCGCTCGGGACCGTCGCTGAAGAGGAACAACCCGACCCGATCGTGGTTCTGCATGGCAGAGAGGGCGATCGCCGCCGCGAACTCCGCGGCCAGCTCCCGCTTCAGGCGGTCCTTGGAGCCGAAGGTCAAGGAAGCCGAGACGTCGACCGCGAGCATGATCGTCAGCTCGCGCTCCTCGACAAACTTCTTCACGAAGAGGCGGTCCATGCGGGCCGTGACGTTCCAGTCGATGAGACGGACGTCGTCGCCCTCCTGGTACTCGCGCACCTCGTCGAAGTCGATGCCGCGACCCTTGAACACGGAGTGGTACTCGCCGCCGAAGACGTTGGCGACCAGCCGCGTGGTCTTGATCTCCAGGCGCTTGATCCGGCGCGCCAGCTCCGCTTTTTCAGCCATGCAGCTTAGGGAACCTTGATGCCCGCCAGGATCTTCCGGATGACGTCGTCGATCGAGACCTCCTCGGCCTCGGCCTCGTAGGAGAGCAGCACGCGGTGGCGCAGCACGTCCGGGGCCATGGCCTTCACGTCCTCGGGCATGACGTAGGCGCGCTTCTTCAGGAAGGCATGCGCCTTGGCCGCCATCGTCAGGTAGATGCTCGCACGGGGGCTCGCGCCGAAGGCGATGAGCGGCGTGAGCCCGTCCATCCCGTAGTCCTTGGGGACGCGGGTGGCGAAGATGATGTCCACGACGTAGCGCTTGATCTTGTCCGAGACGTGGATGCCCGCGATGACCTCGCGCGCCTGGGTGATGAGCTCGGGCGTGCCGATCCGGTTGAGCTCGAAGGGCTTCGGATTGGTCATGCGCTCGATGATCTCGAGCTCCTCGGCCTTGGTCGGATAGCTGACCTTCACCTTGAACATGAAGCGGTCGAGCTGGGCCTCGGGCAGGGGATAGGTCCCCTCGTTCTCGATGGGGTTCTGGGTGGCGAGCACCAGGAAGGGATCCGGCAGGGGCATGGTCTCGCCCCCGATGGTCACCTGGCGCTCCTGCATGGCTTCGAGCAAGGCGCTCTGGACCTTGGCCGGCGCGCGGTTGATCTCGTCGGCCAGAAGCAAGTTGGCGAAGATGGGGCCGCGCTTGGTCTGGAAGCGCCCCTTCTTGGCATCGAAGATGGAGGTGCCCAACAGGTCCGCGGGCAAGAGGTCCGGCGTGAACTGGATGCGGGCGAACTCCGCCTGCATCACCTTGGCGATCGTGTTGATGGACAGGGTCTTGGCGAGGCCCGGCACGCCTTCGAGCAGGATGTGGCCGTCCGCCAAGAGGGCGATGAGGAGGCGGTCCAGAAGGGCCGACTGGCCGACGATGACCCGCTTGACCTCGGTCAGGATCTCGCTGAACTGGTCGGCGACCACGCGCACGCGCTCATTGGCCTCCAGGATCGTATTGTCGATCATCGCCGTACCGTACCTCCGCCAGTAAATGCAGGAACTGCGGCCATTTTAGACTACCCACCAGGGTTTAACAAGGCGTTACGGCGCCCTGACGTCATGACCTACTTGCGCCCCCTCCCGCTTTACTTCCAAGCTTGTTTATATTAAGATTAAACTCAAGTTAAGGCACTGTCGAAGGAGAGACGCATGACGCGACGCTTCCCCTGGCGCTCCCAACTCGCAACGGCCCTGGCCGTCGCCGTCGTGGCCGGTTGCGGCGTGGCGAACCCGCTGCGCGCGGGCCTCGATCCCACCGAGCTGAGCAAGGCGCGCGCCCAGGTGGCCGCCAACGCGAGCGGCACGGCGAACGTGGTCATCCACTACCAGACCGCCGCCAACCTGACGGAGCTCGTCAACGCGGGCTTCGACGTCTGGGGCGTCGAGGGCGGCAAGGCCAAGGGGACGGCGACCGCCGAGACCCTCAAGGCCGTGGAGCGCCTCAACCTCAAGACCGAGACGTTCGTCCGGATGATGAACACCTTCGACAAGGGCTACAAGAGCGTCGAGCAGATCGAGGCGGAGCTCAAGGGCCTGGCGGCCAAGTACCCGCAACTCGCCAAGGTCGAGGACTTCGGCGACAGCTGGGAGAAGAAGCAGGGCAAGGGCGGCCACGACCTCTACGTCCTCAAGATCGGCACCGGCGACACCGCCAAGAAGCCGGGCGTGATCTACCTCGGTAACCACCACGCCCGCGAGATCGTCACCCCCGAGATCGTCCTCAACCTCGCCCACCTCTTGCTGGACAACTACGGCAAGGACCCCGAGGTCACGGCCATGGTGGACAGCCGCGACATCTGGCTGGTGCCGACGGTCAATCCCGACGGCCACAAGGTCGCCGAGAAGGGCGTGGACTGGCGCAAGAACACGGACACGAGCCTCGTCGCGGGGCCCATCTCGTTCGGACCCAACGGCCCCGGCATCGACCTCAACCGCAACTACGGCTTCAAGTGGGGCGGCGAGGGCGCCTCGGCCGATCCGCGCAACGCGACCTTCCGCGGTCCCGGCGCCTTCTCGGAGCCCGAGACCCAGGCGGTGCGCGATCTGGTCCAGAGCCGGAAGTTCACCTTCCTGATGACCTACCACAGCTTCAGCAACCTGGTCCTCTGGCCCTGGGGCTACACGGACGCCGCCCCCTCGGACAAGCGCCTGCCCGCCATCGGCCAGAAGCTCGGCTCGTTCAACGGCTACACCGCCGAGCAGTCCAAGGATCTCTACAAGACCTCGGGCGACACGACCGACTGGGCCTTCGGGGAGCTCGGCATCCTCGCCTACACCACCGAGATCGGCTCGTGGAACGACAACTTCGATCCCCCCTACTCGCGCATGGAGAAGTTCTGGAACGAGAACAAGCCGGGGGCCCTGTACCTGCTCAAGCTCGCGGATAACCCCGGCGCGGTCTTCGGCCCCGAGTTGACCAACGTCTCGGTCGCGGGCGGCCGGATCCAGGTCCAGAGCAAGCAGCCCATCAGCCGCGTCGAGGCCTACGTGGGCACGCCCGGCACGGGCATGCAGGCCGGCGGCACCGGCACCACGGCGAGCCTCGCCATGCCGACCAGCCTGACCGAGCGCCGGCAGGTGCTCATGGTCCGCGCCCAGGGCGCCAACGGCCAGTGGGGTCCCGCCCAGGCCGTCTGGAGCCGGTAACCCAATCATCCAGCCGGCCCGGGACGCGCGTCCCGGGCCGGCTCGTCGTATGGCGGGGCGATCGCCCAACCTTTACGTCGGTTTCAAACAGCCTTAAGAAAGAACCACTCCTAACACCTCGATAACACCCCTGAGGCCAGTCCTCCCGGAGCCCCTTCGAGGTGAAGCCATGATTTCCAACGCCGTTGCCAATTCCCTTCGACCGACCCTCCGCCGCCAGGCCCAGGCGGTGGCCGCCAAGGCAGCACCCCAGGCAGCCACCCAGGCGGCCAAGGAAGTGGCCGCACACGCGGTGGTGGCCGATTCCACCTGGTACACGCTCAAGAAGAAATTCATCGGCCTCATCTCGAACTTCAACTACAACAAGGCCGAGGTCCACGCGGTCACCGCGGAGATGGCCGATCGGGTCCAGCCCCGGCTCAAGGCGGGCGACATCCTGCTCCGTCGGACGGAGGGCACGTCGGGCAACTGGTTCATCCCGAGCTGGTGGAAGCACGCCGGCGTCTACGTGGGCGACGGCCAGGTCGTCGATGCGACCTTCCACGGCATCGGCAAGCGCTCCTTCAAGTCCTTCATGACCGAGGGCGACCACGTCATGATCGTCCGCGCCAAGAACCTGACCGCGGACCAGCGCAAATCCATCGCCAACTACGCCGAGCACCAGGTCGGCAAGCCCTACGACTTCGATTTCGACTTCGTGGACGAGGCCCGCCAGTCCTGCACCGAGCTCGCCAACCACGCCGTACGGACGGGGGCCGGCAAGGAGCTGGTCCAGAAGAACTGGATCGGCTCGGTGACGGGCGATGCCTTCAAGAACGAGAACTTCAAGCTGATCTGGAGCAGCGACCCCGCACAGTCCAAGTGGCTGCACAACCGCTAGCCTTCCCGTAACGAAAAACCGCTCGCCTCTCGGGGCGAGCGGTTTTTCTCCGGCTTAGAGCAGGGTGAGCTAGGTCAAGCAACATGAAGAGGCCGCTCGTCATTCCGGCGAAACTACTATCTGTTGAAGAGAAAAATCCTCTAGGTCGCTTAAGATCGGTGGGTACCAACCAAACCGCTCAGCAAGGGACCTAGAGGATTGCTGGCAGAGGGAGTGCTCATACCGGCCTGCCATTGAA
>DATNQJ010000564.1:0-3006 GCA_036704085.1 Stenomitos sp. | reverse complement strand
GCGGCCAAATTGATCGCTCGAGTGGGCTTGAAACTGGCCAGCATTTGTATTATCTTAGGAAAACGCGCGCTACACAGCGAGCAAGCAAGCCCCCGTGGTCTATCGGTTAGGACACCACCCTTTCAAGGTGGTAGGACGGGTTCGACTCCCGTCGGGGGTACTAAGCTAGCCTGGATCGTTCAGATCCAGGCTTCTTGCTTTTAGGGACGTACCGCATGGCGTTGGAGAATCCGTGGCCTGAAGTCCCGCCCCACGGCGGCCCATTTCGAGTCAGGCAACTCACATGGCCCGTCGAACGGAGCGAGTGGGGCCTGGAGCCAGGACTGGTGGTCGTGATTGCGGCCCCTCTGGACCTCGGTAGCGGGGAGCTGAGCGCGTTGGCCCCTCACTTGTCCGAGGACGAGCGGGAGCGCGCCAGACGCTTCCATTTCGACGCACATCGCCATCGGTTCATCGTGGCGAGAGCCAGACTGCGTCAACTGCTGGGGCAGTATCTGGGGATCGACCCGAGGCAGGTTGACTTCGTCTATGGTCCCCATGGGAAGCCGGCCCTGGCGGACCATTTGAACGCAGCGGCCATCGAGTTCAACGTCGCCCACTCCGGCGATCTTGCCCTCTACGCCTTTACCTTGGGATCGCCCGTCGGGGTCGACATCGAGCAGGTCCGCGAGATCCCGGAGGCACTGGCCATCGCCGAGCACTACTTCTCAGACGACGAATTGGCCCAGATGCTCGAGGTGCCGCCATCGGAACGGCTCCTGAGCTTTTTCCTGGCTTGGACCCGCAAGGAAGCGATGCTGAAAGCCGGTGGCAAAGGCCTCTCGGTTCCCCTGCGAGAGATCTCGGTCTCGGTGGATCCGAGCGCACCCGCCCTCGTCCATGCTGCCACGGACGCGGCGGGTGCCGGATCTTGGTCCCTGTATCACCTCGACCCCGCTAGGGGGTACGCGGCGGCCTTGGCCATCCTTTCCCAGTAAGACGCTAGGCCTTGTCGATCAGCTCCTGGATCAGTCTTGCTGCCGTCTCCACATTCGGCTCGGCGAGCCAGCTCCGGTGGTCCCCCGGAACGATGTGGGGCTCAAGGGGGGACGTCGATAGCTCGCTCCACCGCTCGAACGCCGACTGCAACAGGTGTTCCGACTCGGCTGCGCGGATGAAGTTGAGCGGACCGGAATAGCGCTCGTGCTCATACGCCAGGGCCGCCCGATAATTCGCCCGGTAAACGGCGAGCAGCCGCCGCAGGTGAACGGGCTTGAAGGCACGGGCTCGGGGATCGTCGACTCCATTGAGGACGCGAACGAAACGCTCGATCTGCTCGGAGTCGCTCTCATGCTTCCAGTCCTCGGGTGAGTACGGGAGGCGAACACCGAAGAGTTTCTCGATGTAAAAGGCCACGCTCCCCAGGAGCTGCCACGACTCGTCGATCTGCTTGAGAACCTCTTCGCGGGCGGTGATCCGGGAATCGGGATCGGCATCGACAATGGTCAGCATGGCGACCTCTCGTCCCTTCCGGGTCAGATGTTGCGCCACCTCGAAGGCGACATGGCCTCCGTACGACCATCCCAACAGGTAATACGGGCCGGTCGGATGCACGAGTTCGAGCGTCTCGACGAAATACGCCGCCAGATCTTCGACCCGCTCGAACGGCTCTCTTTCACCTTCAAGACCAGGGGCCTGGAGGCCGATGATCGGTCGACCGGATAGCTTCCGGGCAAGAACCGCATAGCCCATGGCATCGCCCCCGGCAGGATGGAAACAGAACAGCGGCGAACCGACGCCGTCTGAAAGCGGCACGACGCAACGGCGTTGCACGCCGAGTCCCGTGGTCGCTCGTGCCCCTTGAGTGACCATGGCCTGTTCGACCACCGGAGATAGGAGGGAGATCTCCGGGTTTTCCAGGATCTGACGCACGGAGAGATCGACGCCGAGCTTCTCACGCAACCTGGACAGGATGGCGACCAAGAGGAGCGAATGCCCGCCGATGTCGAAGAAGTTGTCCTCGATGCCCACCTGTTCGATGTCGAGGACCTCGCCCCAGATGGCCGCGAGGACCTCTTCCACGGGGCTCCGAGGGGCGACGTACGTACCAGACCGCGCTCCCACGCCCCTCTCCGGCTCGGGAAGAGCACGTCGATCGACCTTCCCATTGGGCGACAGGGGAAGTTGCTCGAGCGAGACGAAGTAGGAAGGCACCATGTACTCGGGAAGCTGGGCCTTCAAGTGAACTCTCAACTCCGAGGCGTCCACGTCTCCCACCACGTACGCGACCAGACGCTTGTCCCCAGGCTGATCCTCCCGCACCACGACCACCGCCTCGCTGATGGAGGGATGGGTCGACAGGGTCTCCTCGATCTCACCCAGCTCGATCCGGAAGCCCCGGATCTTCACCTGGTGGTCGATACGGCCCAGGAAGTCGAGGTTGCCGTCCGGCAGGTAGCGGACCAGGTCACCGGTCCGGTAGAGTCTTCCTTCCCCGAAGGGATTGGGGATGAACTTTTCTTCGGTCAACTCCGGGCGGTTCAGGTAGCCGCGGGCGATCCCGTCTCCACCGATGTAGAGCTCGCCCGGCACCCCGATGGGCACCGGCTGTCCGTGGGGGTCCAGGACATAGAGTCGCCGGTTGTCGCCCGCTCGGCCGATGGGCAGGGCCGCGTCGCCCGGTTGGGCCGCGTGCATGGCGGCGCAGACCGTTGCCTCGGTCGGCCCGTAGCCGTTGAGGAAGCGCCGGCCGCTTGCCCAGGTGCGCATCAGGGCCACGGGACAGGCCTCGCCCGCGACGACGAGGGTGCGCAGCGCCTCGAAGGGCTCGACCGGCAGGGCCGCAAGAGCCGTGGGGGGCAGCGTCAGCGTCGTGATCGCATGCTTCTGAAGGGTCCGTGCGAGATCCAGACCGGGCAGCATCGAGGAGCGATCGCCCATGACGAGCATCGCTCCGCTGCACAAGGCCACGAAGATCTCGGAGACCGAGGCATCGAAGGCCGGCGAGGCGAACTGCAGCACACGGCT
>DATNQJ010000563.1:0-5740 GCA_036704085.1 Stenomitos sp. | reverse complement strand
GCCTTGGGGTGGGGGGGGATCGTCGGCGCCGGCTTGCCCGGAGCCGGAGTGGTGCGCGGGGGACCCGCGTAGGGCGGAGCGGTGCGGCCGACGCTCGGGGTCGCCACGCCCTGGACCCGCTCACCACGTTCCGCGGTGCCGCCGCCACCGCCCGTCTCGGCGTGACGCTGGCACCCCGCCAGCATGAGCACGGAGACGGCAATGCCCAGCCAGGCCCGTTTCGCGTCCATGGGCGCCTCCCTTCGGTCCGGGTCGCATGGTGCGGCTCGAGTGTAGCCGGCGAATTGGCCAGGCGGCATCGTGCAGGGTGGGCAAAGGGGAGGGGGGCGCCCGCTTGCATGGTAAAGTGAGACGCAAAAGGAGGGAGCCATGGCCCAGCAAGACCTGCCGTTCTCGCGCGACCTCGGCTATCTGGACAAGTTCTTGACCTCCCTGCGCGCCCATGCGGAAAGCCTCGGCGAGCCGCGGCGCTCCGAGCTCCTGAGGCTGGTCAACGCCGAGGTGGCGACTTGGGGGCGCATCCGGACTCTCCTGGCGGGTCAGGCGCCGGCGGACATGGCGACGCCGGCTCCGGCGACGCCCATCGTACCGCGCGGTCTGACGGTCGGCAGCCTGATGCCGGGGCGCTAGTCCGCGCCCAGGTACTGGCGGTAGAGCTGGGAGATGAGGCGCGCCATCTCCGCTTCGGAGAGGGCCCATTCCAGCTGCTCGCTGCCGCGATCGCCGTCCACGATGCACCGGCCGTAGTCGATGAGGTCCGAGATCTGCTCCTGGGCCAGATCGTCCGAGACCCGGCCGTTCGAGAAATCGTCCCGGATCTCCGAGAACTGGCCGGAGCGCGAGATCTGGTACCCCAGGTCGTCCAGGTCCGTCTCGTAGGTCCGTGTCACCTTTGGCATCCGGTCACCTCTTCTTCTTGGCAGGGCGGTTCGAGACGGCCTCTGCCTTCCAGTACAACATGCCCCAAGGGACCTCGATGGTCTTGGAGTTGAACTCGTTGGTCGACGAGTCCAGGGAGAGGGTGTAGAGCGCGTCGCGATAGGGCAGCTCGGTGCTGCGGCGTCCGGTGCCGAGAAGCGTCCGGCGCATGGCCCGCATGGTGTTCATGACGGGCTTGAGCTCCTCGGGATGCCGGACGAACTCGCTCATGAACCGGGTCAGGATCGCGAGCGCGAACTCGTCGTTGGTCTCGGTCGGCAGGGCCACCTCGACCTTCTGGCGCACGACGCGGCCCTGTTCGAAGTACACCCGCACGATGGTCGCGAGTGACCCGATCCGCCCGGCATAGAGCACGCCCGCGTCCGCCGAGTCGGGAACGAGCTTCCACTGGGACTTCGGCACGCGGTGCAGGAAATGCTCGAAGGCCGCACGGTCGCCGCCATAGGCGGCGAAGGCAGGCCCCGGTGTCAGCAGCGTGGCGAGCAACAGGCTCGAGACGAACAGGAGACGCACGTCATTCCCCCCTTGAACGGGAGAAATCATACACCAAGTGGGTCGCATCAACCAAGACAGGCAACCAACCGGGGATCAGGCGTCGGCCGTGCCCGGTTGCAGGGTGGGCAGCAACCGTTCGAAGACGTCGAGCAACTGCGGGTCGAAATTGCCGCTCGATCGCATCTCCACGACGGCCTCTCGGATCGGAATGGCCCCCCGATAGAGCTTGGGGGTGGTCATGCCGTCGAAGGCCTCGGCGATGGCGAGAATCCTCGCCAAGAGGGGGATCGCGTCGCCGGCAAGGCCATCGGGATAGCCGCTCCCGTTCCAGTGCTCGTGGTGATGGCGCACGATGGGCGCCACCTCCTTGAAAGAGGAGAGCGTCGCGATGAGCTGGGCGCCGATCTCGGGGTGCGTCTGCACCATGTGCCGCTCCTCGGGCGTGAGGCGATCGGGCTTGAGGAGGAGGGCTTCGGGGATGCCAATCTTGCCGAGGTCGTGCAGGGTGCCCGCATGCCGCAGCACCTCGAGATCCGACGCCGGCAGGCCGACCTCTCGTCCGATGGCCGTGGCGTAGCGCACCAGCGTCTCGCTGTGGCCCCGGGCGAAATCGTCCTTGGCCTCGAGGGACTCCACCAGGGCCGTGATGGCCTGGAGGAAGGTTTCCTGACGGCTGTCCTGGGCCTGCATGCGGGCGATCGCCGCCGCGAGCTGCCCGGCGATGCCGCGGCCCAGCCGGATGCCCGCCGGTTCGAAGTGGGCGACGTTCCGGCTGAAGGCGATGATGACGCCGACCGGCTCGCCCTGGTGGGCAAGCGGGAAGTAGGCCCCCGAACGCACGCCCGTCCATGCCCGGAACTGCTTCATGATGGGCATGTAGAGGCGCGGGTCCGCCGCGTCGTAGTCGTCCAGGACGGCCGGACGGAGGGTCTCGAAGACCTCGCCCGTGATGCCCGCCCCCATGGGCATCATCCACTGGTAGGCCTCACTCCGGTCGAGGCCCGCAAACGCCCGGACCCGCAGGTTCTCGCCGGAGGCGTCCGGCATGAAGAGCAGGCAGGCATCCGCACGCAACGCCTCCTGCGCGAGCCGCACGGCTTCGCCCAGGAGCTCGTCGAGCTCGTAGACGTTGGTGATCCGCTGCTCCAGGTCGTGCAGGACCATCAGGTGCGTATTGGTCTGCTGGTAGAAGTCGTGCCAGACCTGCGAGGTCGCCAGCTGCAGCGTGTGGGTGAAGCGCTCCACCTCGGAGAGCACATGCAGGCGCTCCTGCGGGGAGAAGGGGGCGTTCTGGACGTGCTGGCCGAGCCCGGTGCACAGGGCGAGCACCAGGCTCTCGCTCTGCGTGAGGGTGATGCCGCGCTGGATGAGGTGGGTGACCCCGGCCTTGATCTCGGGATACAGGGGGTGCGAGGCCAATTGGTCGCTCGTCAGGCGGCCGATTTCGGACGGCGCCTCGAGCTGGTGCGCGAGGGCCGCGATGATGGCCGAGATGGTCGAGCGCCAGCGGGTGGTCTCGGTCTCGTCCAGCGGCAGGTCCTTATCGGCGAGCCGGTCCTCCAAGAGCGCCATGAGGGGAACGAGGCTCTCCTCGAGGCAGGCGCGCCAGGCCTCGGCATTCAGGTTCAGCTTGCGGGCCGGGGCGCGCTTCTTGGGAGCCTCGGGGTCATGGCGGGGGGCCGCCATGGTGAAGCCCGTCCCGTGCTCGTCGGCGGTACAGATGCGATCGCGCCCCGTGCCCTTGGCCTCGTAGAGGGCGGCATCGGCCAGCTCGATCAGCTCGTCGCTCTTGATCTCGGCGGCCATGCGCGAGGCGACGCCGATGGACACCGTGACGGTGACCGGCGTCTGGCCGCGGCCCCAGAACGTGTGCCGGGCCACGTTCTTGCGGATACGCTCGGCGACTTCCAGCGAGTAGGTGGAGTTGGTCTCGGGCAGGATAACGGCGAACTCTTCGCCGCCGTAGCGGGCCACGACGTCCGTCTCGCGCACCGAGTCCTTGAGGATCTGACCGATGGACCGCAGCACCTGGTCGCCCAGAAGGTGACCGTGGGTATCGTTGAACTGCTTGAAGTGGTCGACGTCGATGAGGATGAGGCCCACCGGGTAGCCGAAGCGGGGGGCGCGGCGGAACTCTGCCTCGATCATCCGCTGGAAGTAGCGGCGGTTGTACACGCCCGTCAGGCCGTCGGTGATGGCGAGCTGCTGGGTGGTCTGGTAGAGCTGCGCGTTCTTGATGGCGATCGCCGCATGGGTCGCGATGACGGTCAGCATGCGCTCGGCATCGAGGTCGAACGATCGCGCCTCCCGGTTGAAGAGCGCGATGACGCCCAGGTTCTTGTCCTCGGCGACGATGGGGACGCACAGGGCGCTCTGAAAGGCCGCGAGGTGCTCCTCGTCGACCGCGTCGAGGAGCGGCATGTGATCGAGGCGCACGGGCACGCTCGCCTGGGCGACCCGACCGATCAACCCCTCTCCGAGCTTGATGTCCATGGACTTGCGAGGGGCTCCCTCCTGCGTGCGCTGGCTCAGCAGCTTCTTGGAGGAGTCGTCGAGCAGGAAGATCATGCACTCGTCATGCGGAATGGCCTGCTTGAGCTCGGTGGCGATCATGGTGAGCGTGGCGCCGAGGTCGATCTGCGAGCCGATGCGCTGGGCGATCTGGTGCAGCATCGAGAGCTCATGATGGGCGACCGCAAGCTCCTGGCGTGATTGGCGGACCTTGAGCCAGAGGACCAGGAGGACCGCCGAGACCAGGATCGGCACGAGCACCATGGCCGCACCCTGCCAGCCGGTGCTCCGGTAGAGGGCGACCATCATGACCGACAGCGGGCTCAAGAGGAGCGTGAAGAGGAACTCCCAGCGATCGTCCTCCCAGAGGACCTGCCAGAGGGAAATGCGCTTCTCGAGGGCGATGTAGCCGTTGACCAGGGCGATGTTGACCGCGAGCTGGACGAGCGTCGCCCCCAGGAGGACGGGCAGGTCGTGCAGGGTGACTGTTGCGGCCGTCCGATCGAACCCCCCGATCGTCAGGGCGCCGTAGGCCGCTCCGTAGGAGATGGTGTACTGGGCCAGGTTGAAGGTGGCCAGGCTCCAGTGACGGCGCTGGACGGCCAGGTTGGCGACCATCGAGAGCAGGGCGATGATGGCGATGGTCGGCAACAGACCCAGCGTGAGCAGTGAGGCGAACAGGAAGGCGAAGCTCGCCGTGACCCGCCCCCCGCGGGGCAAGGGGACCGCCACGAGCTCGGTGGCCACGGCGATGAGCGCAAGGCCCATGAACAGGGGACTGGTCAAGAGGGCATATTGGCTGGTGTCCAGCCCGACCCACAAGGCGATGGCGACTCCGACCAGGGTGACCGCGTAGAAATAGGACTTGCCGAACGTCAAGCGATTCAAGGGGGCCTCTGCAGGGTGAAGATGCGCGCACCGGCTGGTTTTGAAGGGGTATCGCCAGCCAGGCGATCTTAACATGCGAACGAGCGAGTAGCAACCAGGAATAGCGCCCCTCTCGGGCCTCAAGCGGCGTGTCTGAAAGCCTGGTAACACCGCGATGGCACGGAATCCACCCAACGAAGGGCATCGGCGTTTTGACGCCCCTCGCAAAGCTCGGTAAACTAGAAGTTTGAGCGGGATCTAATTTCCAATGGGCCGGGCCGGCCTATCTCTAAGGAGCCTTTCTTGAACAAGAATATTCGCAACGTGGCGATCATCGCCCACGTCGACCACGGCAAGACCACCCTGGTGGACGGCTTGCTGCGTCAGTCGGGCGTGTTCCGCGCCAACGAAGTGGTCGAAGACTGCGTCATGGACTCGAACGACCTCGAGCGCGAGCGGGGCATCACCATCCTGGCGAAGAACACCGCCGTTCAGTACGGCGACTACAAGATCAACATCGTGGACACCCCGGGCCACGCCGACTTCGGCGGCGAGGTCGAGCGCGTGCTCGGCATGGTCGATGGCTGCTTGCTCGTCGTCGACGCCTTCGACGGTCCCATGCCGCAGACCCGCTTCGTGCTGCGCAAGGCGCTGGAGCAGGGCCTGAAGCCCATCGTCGTCATCAACAAGATCGACCGTCCCGGGGCGCGGCCCATCGAGGTCATCGACATGGTGCTCGACCTGTTCATCGACCTCGGCGCCGATGACAGCCAGATCGAGTTCCCCGTCGTGTTCGCCTCCGGTCTGAGCGGGATCGCCAAGCTCAAGATGGAGGACGAGGCCACCGACCTGCGTCCCCTCTTCGACTCGGTCATCAAGCACATCCCGGCGCCCATGGGCGACGCCACCAAGCCCCTGCAGCTCCAGG
>DATNQJ010000562.1:0-6689 GCA_036704085.1 Stenomitos sp. | reverse complement strand
CAAGTGGGTCGAGCAGCACGGCGACTATCGCCGCTCCTTCGCGCTGACCGGCCTGGTCTGCCTCTAGCTCGACGCGGCGCCTTTCAGCGGCAGCGTGAACCAGAAGGTGCTCCCCTTCCCGAGCTCGCTCTCCACTCCGATCCGCCCCCCGTGGGCCTCGATGAGCGTCTTGCTGATGGCCAGGCCCAGGCCCGTCCCTCCGGCCGACCGCGTGCTGCTCATGTCGAGCTGGGAGAAGCGCTCGAACAGCTTGGGCAGGTCCTCCGCCGCGATGCCGACACCGGTGTCGATCACCTCGCACCGCACGTCCGCGCCCTGCGGCGTGGCGCGCACGAGGATGCGCCCTCCGGCCGGCGTGAACTTGATGGCATTGAAGAGCAGGTTGGTGAGGACCTGACCGATCCGCTGCGGATCCATCCGGACCGGCAGGGGCGCGCAGTCGAGTGAGAGGTCGAGGTGCGCCTCTTCGGCTTGCGGCCGCAGGCTCTGGGTGATGTCGTGGATCTTCGCGCACAGATCGGCGGTGGCGTAGCGCAGCTTGAAGGTCCCCGCATCCATCCGGGCGAAGTCGAGCAGATCATCCACCAGGTTCTGGAGGCGATCGCTGCTGTGCTGGATCTCCGCGACGAAATGGTGCTGATCCGCGGTGAGGGAGCCGCCGATCTCCTCATCGAGGAACTCCGCGTACCCCATGATGGTGGTGAGCGGCGTACGCAGCTCATGCGTCACCGCGTTGACGAACTGGCTCTTGAGGCGGTCGAGCTCCTTGAGGCGGTCGAACTGGTCCTGGAGCGTCATCTCCATGCGCTTTTGGCTCGTCACGTCCAAAAAGCTCCAGATCTGACCGAGCGCCTCGCCGCTCGTGGTGAGCACAGGGGCGGTATGGCGCTGGATGATCCGGCCATCCTTCAAGAGCACTTCGTCCTGACCCACCTGCACCCCGGCCTGCAGCAGGGTGCGGACCCGATCGAGGAAGGCATGGGAATTCTTGACCAGCTGGACGGCATGCTCCAGCAGGGCCTCGAGCTTGCCGCGGTCCAGGACCTGGGTGGGGACCTGGAACATGTCCTGGAAGCGCCGGTTGTAGTTGAGCAACGCCCCATCGGGGCCCGTCACCAGGATCCCCGCGACGGAGGCCTCCAGCTGGGCCTTCAGGAGGGCCTGCTCTCGGACCAGCGCCTGCTCCGTCTCCTTTTTCCGGGTGATGTCCTGGATCTGGGTGATGAAGTAGTGCGGCGCGTTGGGGAGGGCCATCAGCGACACGCTCAGTTGCGCCCAGACGATCCGTCCGGTTCGGTGGAGGTAGCGCTTCTCGATCTGGTAGGACTCGATCTGCCTCGCCACGAGACGCTCCGCATTCCGGAGATCGCGTTCGCGATCCTCGGGGTAGGTGAGGTCCACGCTGGTCCGCTGGAGCAGCTCGGCCTCCGAGTAGCCCAGGATGTCGCAAATGGCGCGATTCACCTGCAGGAACCGTCCCTCGAGGTCCACCAGCGCCATGCCGATGGGCGCGTGCAGGAAGGCCCGCTTGAAGCGTTCCCGGCTCTCCTGCAGGGCCTCCGCCGCCCGGATCCGGTCGGTGATGTCCCGGATCGCGGCGGTCACGAGCGACCCTTGCGGGGTCTGCATGGGGCTCAGCGAGATCTCGACCGGAAACTCCGTCCCGTCGGATCGCAGGCCATGGAGCTCGAGGCCGAGGCCCATGGGGCGGGGATGGGGCCCGCCCGCGTAGTCATGGCGCTGGCGCTCATGGTTGGAGCGGTAGCGGTAGGGTACCAGGAGCTCGATGGCCTGCCCGATGAGGCCCTCGCGCGGGTAGCCGAACAGTTGCTCGGTCTGGGAGTTGACGCGCACGATGCGCCCCTCGGCGTCGACGACGACCATGGCGTCCGGAGCCGCCTCGAGCAACCCGCGGAACAGCGCCTCGCTCTCGACGAGCGACTGCACCGAGCGATCGTGCACGGCGAGATCCTGGCCCATGCCGAACACGGCCGTGAGCGCGCCGGCCGGATCGTAGCGAAAATCGAGCATCCAGAGGGTGGGGTGGACCTCGCCGCCGGCGCTGAGCTGCCGGTTCTCGAAGGAGGCGGTCCGGACGCGCGTCTGGCGCCAGTCATCGAACGCCTCTCGGGTGCGCATCCGATCGTCGGGATGGACGAACTCGAGCGCGGAGCGCCCGACGCAGGCCTCTGGGGGCTGGCCGAAGACACGACGCGCGACCTCGTTGACGGCGGTGACTCGGAAGTCGGCATCCAGGCGCAGCAAGAGGTGCTGACTGCCTTCGCCGAACTCGCGGTAGAACTCCACGGCTACACGTCTTTCCCCGGGCCCGCCCCGAACGGCGGCGCCCTCATTGTCTCAATAATAGGGCACGCGTCCTAGGAGCAACCAGCGGTATCAGGAGTCGACCCGGCGGAACTTTGGAAGTTTTTAATTATTGTCACAATCCAGCCTGGTTATGAAAGCACCCGACCAGGGGATATGGCTGATGGCAGGGCGTTGACGTGACGCGATTTAGCCGCCTCGCCTTCACATCCACAAGGAGGGCTAGATGAAGACTGCATGGGGCTCACTTGGTATCACGGCGATCGCCCTATCCCTGGGATTGGTCGGATGCATGCAGCCAGTCGCCGTGTTCCAAGGCATGGATCGGCTGGACGACAAGGTGGTACCTGCCCAGGCGCACTCCCTTTTGGCCCTGCTGATTCGCGACCAGCAGCCTGCAGGCTACCAGACCGCCTACCTCCGGGTCCTGGACTGGGACAAGGCCGTCGCGACCCTCGACAGGGTCATGGAAGACGCCGGCAATCCCGGCACCTACATCCCCGACCCGAGCTTCACCGCCATCACCAAGCAAGGGGCGGCCGGCATGAACACCGCTGACGCGGTTCGCTCCGTGTCGCTCACGATGTCGAGCCTGACTCCGGGGAACGGCTACCGCCTGCGGGTGGATCTCATCAAGACCACCCCGTCGGGTGACAAGACGATCGCGACGGGGACCAACATCGGCTCGGGGGCGGGCTTCACCCTCAACAACGGGGGCAACAACGTCAACGTGACGCTCAGCATGACCTCGGACGGCAACGCTCAGGTGGTGGTTCCCGATCCCGGAGCGTTCAACACCCTGACCACCTCGGTCAGCGCCTACAGCTCGTTCGGCGTCCAGCGCGTGGCCGGCACGACCACCACGACCCTGAATGCCCCCCAGGCGAGCGCCACGGGCACCAACCTCTATCAACCTGCCGGCATCGAGGTGGACGCGAGCGGCAGCATGTACGTGGCGGACAGCCTGCACCACGAGATCCTCAAGATCGACTCGGGCTCCACCGTCTTCGCCGGGACGGGGACCGCCGGCGGCACGGGGGACGGCGGGCTCGCCACGGCAGCGCAGCTCAGCCAGCCGCGAGGCCTGGCGCGCATCCCGTCCAGCGGCACTTTGTACGTCGCCGACTATGGCAACAACCGCATCCGTCGCATCTCCCCCGATGGCAACATCTACAACTTCGCCGGCGGCGGGATCGTCACGGCGGCCACCGCCTCGCCCGCGACCACCGCTCAGCTCAACGGTCCCACGGGGCTGGCCATCGACAGCCCGGGCAACGTCTACTTCACCGAGGCGGGCTCGGGCCGGGTCTGCCGCGTCGATACCAACGGGGACCTGAAGGCGATCGCCACCGGCCTCAGCTCGCCCACCGCCTTGGCGATCGACCGCACGAACAAGATCCTGTGGGTCGCCGCCGACAACACCATCCGCAAGATCACCAACATCGACGCCGCGAGCCCCACGCTGGCCGGTACGGCCGTCTACACGGGCGGCACCTATGACGCGATCTACGGGCTGACCTACGATCACAATGGCCTGCTCTACGCGACGACCTCCTATACCTACACCAATGATCGCCGCCACAACAACAAGGTTCTGCGGCTGCCCGTCGACACCACGGGCTCCATCCAGTCCGGCAGGTCCGTCGAGACCATCGCCGGCCGCAACTTCGACACGAGCGTGGCTCCCAACGGCTCGGTGCCGACCACGACGGTCGCCAACGCGCTCACTCAGGAAATGGCCGGCGCCGGCTTTGCCGGTCTGTACATCGATACCAGCCAGAGCAACTCGAACTCGACCGTTTCCGGCATCCTGTACCTGTCCCAGTGGTACTACTCCAACGGGTACGGTCAGGTGCTGAAGTTCACCCCGTCGACCCTGAACTAAACCGACTCATCGAGGCCAGCCCATGTCGCCCCGGCTCGTGATGCGTTGGATGGTGCTCATCCTCCTCCTGGTGGGATGCGCGCCTCCGGCGCCACAGCCGACGGCACGGCTGGCCTCTCGCTTGATCATCGACAACGGGACCGGGGCGGTCATGGGCCGGATCGTGGCCCCGAGCTCCCTGGTGTCGAACAACGCCGGTTCCCTGGTGTCGAACAACGCCGGCTCCCTCATCTCGAACAACGCGGGCTCCTACCGGGTCGCGGGGCTGAACGAAACCGTCGTCACCGACGCGATCATCGAGGTGGTCGATGCCGGGGGGCATGTCAATGCGGCCATCACCCCGGTCCACTCCAACTCCTTCGGCCAGTTCGCGCTGCAAGACGTCCCGATCGGCGAATCGACGTTCGTGCGGGTCAAGTTCAAGGGGAAAGACGGTCAGTCGCTCTACCTCTACGCCTATGTGCGGCCCCAGTCCGAGGAATCCTGCGTGGAGGTTTCGCTGCCGTCGAGCGTGGTGGCCCAGAAGATCGCCCGGAATGAGGCCCTCATCCCGGTCTACGACCCCGACAAGGTCGACCAGGTCATCACCGAAGTGCGATCGCAGATCGACGCCTCGGCCGATCTGCCGCCCGAAGGCGGTACGGCGGACCCGTTCCAGGACCTCGTGACGGCCGACAGCCCCGCCGGCGACGCCACCACCCCACCCGTGTTCGACCAGATCGTCGCCCAGAACCCGAGCCTCGACAATCACCTCCAGAAGGCCGTCGACACCTACCTCCTCATCAACGTGCGGGTCCAGGCCATGGGCCAGAACCTCGCCCCCTTCCCGGGACGTGACGCGACCCGGCACCTGCTGATCGGAAAGGTCGAGCTGACCTGCACGGCCGCAGGGAGCAACTCGAAGGGGATCGTCTTCACCCTGAACGGTCAGACGGTCGCAACGACCAGCGCCGAGGCGGAAGGCTGGCGGGGGGTGCTGGACACGCGCCCGTGCCCGGACGGCGACTACCTGCTCACGGCCCACGAGATCGGGGCCGACGGCAATCCGGGCGTCACGCTCGTCAAGAGCTTCGTGCGCATCCTCAACCAACCGGCGACGCATTCCCCGTGCGAGACGAAATGGCGCGATGGTCCCTAAGGCGTTCCTTCTGGCTTCTCTGGCGCTCCTCTGGCTGACCCAGCCCGCGTACGCCTTTCCGCACACCGAGGTCACGGGCATCGACTATTCCGCCCATGAGGCCGCGCTCATCATCCGCTATCGCGGCGCCCGCCCCGCCACCACCACCTTCCGGCTCATCCCGGATCAGCAGCTGGTGGTCGATCTCGGGCGGTCGGGATCGCTGGGGCTGCCACGGCGGATCATCCGCCCCACCGCGAGCCCCTTGGTCCGGCGGGTGCGCTTCGCCCAGCGCCCCCATCGCGTGGTGCGCATCGCCTTCGACTGCAAGCGTCGGCTGGGCCTCGAGATCCTCGATCGCCCCGGCATGATCCTGCTCCGGCCCTACGCGCTGCCGCGACAGCCCGCCCATCGCCGCCCGCTGACGCGTCGCCTCCCCCTTCCGCCGGCGCCGGTGCCCGCTAAGCCGAAGCCGTCTCCCCTCCCCCAGGCGAGCGCGTCCCCCGAGCCCACCCCGGCGCCGCTGCCTCCGGCGACCACCTCCCCTGAGCCATCCCCGGCACCGCTACTTCAGGCGACCGCCTCTCCTGAGCCGACTCCTGGCCCGCGCAGCCACCCGGCGCCCTCCGCCCGCGTTGGGATCGAGGTGCTCAGCGCCTCCTACCTGGAAACCTACGTGCCGGGCGACGCGATGGTCATCGTGGAGGGCCTGGACGGACTGCAAGGGTTCGTCGAGTGGGCGGTCAGGGAGGACGTGCGCAGCGCGGTGCGGATCTCGCGGTGGGCGTACGGCTTCGAGGATCGCTATCTGCCCATGAGCGCGCACTTCCGGACCGAGTGGCAAGGAGAGCTGGAGGCCGCCTGGCATCACCCTATGGGGGCATGGTCCTGGAGCCTCGGCGGCGCCTATGGCGCGCGCTGGGTGCAGACCAACAGCACGGGCGCCGCGCCTGCCCCGAGCTTCGTGTTCGCACCCAACCAGCTCTACCACGGGCCGGCCCTGACGTTTGCCATGGACTGGAGGCCCGTCGCCGGCTGGGAAGCGAACGCACGGCTCAGCGTCACTCCCTGGCTCTTCGGCAGTGTCGATCTAGGCGGCAGCCTACCGACGTTGCATGCGGGGACCTGGGACGTGGGTCTGGCCCGGAGCTTCGGCGATACCAAGGCCCAGGTCGGCATCCGCGGCTGGCAATCCTTCGGCGACCAGTTCGACGTCCGGACGTCCGCCGTGTACCTGGGCCTCTCGCATTAGCCCGGGACTCCAGCCGAAAGAGGGGGACGGTCGTGCGACCGTCCCCCTTCCCGTCTCTGGTGCCTACGCGCGGGCGACCGTCTTGCTCACGCCCTCGAAGGCCGCCTTGA
>DATNQJ010000561.1:0-3720 GCA_036704085.1 Stenomitos sp. | reverse complement strand
GGAACTCGGGCCGGCGGAGCACCTCGCTGAAGAGGGTCGGCAAGAAGCGCCCCCGGCGGCGAACCAGGGCCTGATAGGTGGCGACGAGCTCCGCGAGGTCGCCCTCGAGGTCGCCGGTGTAGCGGATGTGGGCCTGCAGGGCCTCCATCTCCCGGCGCACGGCCTCCTGCATCAGGGCCGCCTTGTTGCCGAACTTGCGGAAGATCGTGACCTCGTTGACGCCCGCGTACTCGGCGATCCGCTTGGTCGTGGCCTTCTCGTAGCCGAAGTCCCCGAACGCGCGGAACGCCGCCTCCACGATGGCCTCTTGAGTCTCGTCCCGCATGGCCGCCTCCCATGTATGCAAGTGCTTACTTGCATGAACGATACACCCGGCCTCCCCCCGGATCAAGGGGAGAACTACGGATTTGCCGGGAGCGGGCTAGCCCTGGAAGTAGAGACGCGCGAGGAGCGTGAGCCCGAGCGCCAGGGTGACGGTGTAGCCCGTCTTCCAGCTCAGGCGGAAGGGGCGATCGAGCGTGATCCAGGAGAAGCTCTCGGCGTAGTTGAAGACCACCACGTTGACGAGGTTCAGGAGGAAGTGGACCAGCGCCGCCACCCAGAGCGAGCCGGACGCCTGGTAGACACCGAAGAGCAAGGCTCCGCCGAGGGCCCAGTTCAGGACTTGCAGCCAGGAGACCCGGTTGGTCAGGAAGTGCCAGACCGTGAAGACGGCCGTCGAGACGACGAGGGCCGTGGGGGTCCCCCAGGGCGCGAGGTTCATGCCGAGATACCCGCGAAAGACCACCTCTTCCGAGAAGGCGGCGCTGAAGAGCGCGAGGTAGCCGAGTGCTGCATGGGGCAGCGTCCTGGGGGTCCAGGTCCCCCACCGGGCCCGCAGCGCGCCCCGGGCATGCAAGAGCCCCACCAGGCCCAGGGCGGCCACCAGGGCGATCGCCCCGGCCAGGGCGACGAAGCGCAGCGATCGCCCATCGAGGCCGAAGCCCAGATCCGAGAGCGGGCGGGCATCCAGGACATGCAGCTGCAACGCCAGGGTGCCGACGATCAAGAGGTTCAAGAGCCCCATGAGCCCGAGGAACGGCGCGCTGGTTCGCGCCCGATAGTCGGTCATGTCGAGGCCCATGCGCCGCACGAGCACCAGCGCCAAGACTGACCACCCGGTCAGGGAGAACACTGCCAAGAGCCCGCGTCCCATCACTTGCCACGCCGCCACGGGAAACCTCCTTTCGAAAAACGACACCTTGTCTTTTTAAGATAAACGACACGCTGTCGTTTTACAAGCCCCGGCAGAGGGGCCGCCGGCATGGTAAGAGTCATGGTGTCTTTTTAGGAGGGCGCGATGCCGCGAGTGAGCGAGGCGTACAAGGAGCAGCGCCGCCAGGAGATTCTCCAGGCGGCCGAGCGAGTGTTTCGGCGCAAGGGCTTCGGGCCGGCGACCATGCAGGACCTCATGGACGAGACGGGGGCGAGCCGCGGCGGCCTTTACCTCTACTTCTCCAGCAAGGAAGACGTCTACATGGCCCTCTTGGAGGCCAAGAGCGCAGCCGCCCAGGGTGAGGCGCGCGGGCTCCTGGAGCGATCGCCCTCGGTGTGGCAGGCCATCGAGAGCTACCTCGCGCAGCTCGAAGCCGAGGCCCGGACCGTGCGCGACGACCCGGACCACGTCTCGCGGCTGGAGTTCTGGCTCACCGGGCTCCGCGACGAGAAGCGGCGCGCCTTCTCGACGGCGCGGTACCAGACGTCGGTGGCCTTCATCCGGGAAGTGCTCCGGGCGGGCATCGAGCGCGGGGAGCTCCAACCCACCCTCGATCCGGACACCGTCGCCCGGCTCTATCTCACGTTCCTCGACGGCCTGACCATCCACTCGCTGTTCTTCGGCAGCGAGACGACGCAGGTATCGAGCCAGGTGGCGGCCTTCCGGAAGCTCCTGATCGACGTCCTCCAGCCCGAGAAGTTCTCCGAGTCTTAACCCTCGGATAAGACGATCCGGAGGCCTTGCGGCCGATAACCCGGGAAGGGTTCGGTTGGTGAGGAGACGGCATGAAGAGACGTCCGTGGTGCTGGCTGGTGATGCTCCCGCTCCTGGTCGGATGTGGGGCGCCGGCGGGGCTGTACGCCGCGTCGCAGACCCAGTCCATCAAGGCCTTCGGCAAGGGACGCGACGCCGTGGCCGCAGTGAAGGGGTATTATGCCCCCCTCGCGCGCCGGAACGCCGACCTCATTGCCTACAAGTACCAACTGATGGCCGAGTCCCCCTTTGCCTTCTTCCGGGGCAGCGCCGCCCTCTTCTATAGCGACGTCGCCCAGGTGGCCAGCCTGCAGAGTCGGGCGCGGCTGCCCCTTCAGGGGGACCTGCACCTCGAGAACCTCGGCACGTATCAGACCGAAAACGGCGCCATCGCCTATGACCTCAACGATTTCGACGAGGCCTTCACCGGGCCCGTCACCTGGGAACTGGCCCGCTGTGCCGTCAGCATCCGGCTGGCTGCCGACGAGGCGGGTATCGGCGACCACGATGCCGGGGATCTGGTCGCGGACTTCTTGCAGGAGTACCGGCAGCAGGTGAAGCGCCTGGCAGGACATCCTGCGGCCCTCTCGGAGCCCCTTACCACCGCGGACGGGCCGGTCGGCGACGTGCTCAAGGACGCCGCGCGCCAGTCGCGGGCCGACTTCATCGACAAGCTGACCTCGCACGGCGCCTTCAAGCTCGGCAAGAAGCTCTCGGCGTGTTCGCCATCGGTGCGTCAGGACGTGATCCAGGCGATCGCCTCCTATGCGTCCCACCGTCCGGAAGGGGGCGCCTACTTCCAGGTCAAGGACGTGGCCCAGCGTCTGGCGGGGGTCGCGAGCATCGGCCGCTACCGTTACGCGGCGCTGATCGAAGGGCGCTCCAGGAGTGCGGACGACGACGTGGTCCTCGAACTCAAGGAGGAAGGCCCCTCGGCGGCTAGCGCCGTCGCCGGGACGCGCGCGGCGAACGAGGCGAGCCGGGTCCTGGAGGCCTATTCGTACTTCCTACCGCGTCCCGATGCCTTGCTCGGCACCGCCCGGATCCAGGGGCTCGACTTCCTGGTGCGCGAGCTGCAGCCGGCCAAGGCGGGAGTCGAGCTCGCGGAGCTCAAGGGCAAGAAGGACTTCGGCCGCTTCCTGGAGACGGTGGCCCTCGTGACGGCGCGCGCCCATGCCCGGGCGAGCCAGTCGGCCGCACTCTTGGCCGAGGTCGAGGATGAGCCGGCCTTCGTGTCGAAGATCGGGGCGTTCGCCAAGGCCTACCAGGCCCAGGTCCAAACGGACCACCACGCGTTCAAGACGGCGCTCTAGCCACCTCCTCGCGACCGGCCCTTGAACCCCCCGGTCCATTCGCTATGATGGGGGATCGTCACATGGAAGGAGGTCGCCCGTGGACAAGGTCGTCAAATCCCCCGAGCAGTGGCGTCAGCAACTGAGCGACGAGGAGTATCACATCGCCCGGGAGAAGGGCACCGAGCGTGCCTTCACCGGCAAGTACTATCACAACCAGGAAGCCGGCACCTACCGCTGCGTCTGCTGCGGCGAGCCGCTGTTCTCGTCCGAGACCAAGTACGACTCGGGCTCGGGCTGGCCCTCCTTTTACGCCCCCGAGCAGAAAGCGACCATCGCCGAGCACGTGGACAGCTCCCACGGCATGCGCCGCACCGAGATCACCTGCGCCCGCTGCGACGCGCACCTGGGGCACGTCTT
>DATNQJ010000560.1:0-2061 GCA_036704085.1 Stenomitos sp. | reverse complement strand
GACTCCCAGCTCGACCAGAAGCTGAAGGAGTGGCAGGCGAAGATGGCGAAGGCCCGCGGGGCCAAGGTCATCGACTACCACCGGGAGCTCACCTACTTCGCCAACCGCTTCGGCCTCAAGGTCGTCGGCTACGTGGAGCCCAAGCCGGGCGTTCCTCCCACGCCGAGCCACACTCAGGACCTGATCCAGCTGGTGCGTAACCAGAAGGTCAAGGCGATCGTCATGGAGCAGTGGTACAACCAGTCCACCCCGCAGCTCATCCAGCGCGAGACGGGCATGCCCTACGTGGTGATCCCGACCTCGGTGGGCGGCGAGCCCGGCGTCGACACCTACTTCGAGCTGTTCGACCGGATCATCGCGAAGCTGGCTCCGGTGCTGTCATGAGCAATCCGGCCTTCGTCGAGCTGCGCCAGGCGAAGCTCGGCTATCCTCATCACACGGTCCTCGAGAGCGTCGACCTGACGCTCTCCGAGGGAGACTTCCTGGGCATCGTCGGCCCCAACGGGGCCGGCAAGACCACCCTCTTGCGAACGCTCCTCGGCTCCTTGCCCATTCTCTCGGGCGAGCGCCGTCTGCCGCGCGGCGGGGCTCCCCGCTTCGGCTACGTCCCGCAGCGCCAGCTGCTCGACACGATCTACCCGTACACGGTCCAAGAGGTCGTGGCCATGGGCCGCTATCCGCGTAAGGGGCTGCTCAAGCGCTTCGACTCGACCGACCGCGATCGCCTCACCTGGGCCATCGCGCGGGCGGGCATCGAGGAGCTGCGCGATCGCCCCTTCCGTGACCTGTCCGGCGGCCAGAAGCAACGGACCCTGATCGCCCGGGCACTGGCCTCGGAGCCCGAGATCCTGGTGCTCGACGAGCCCACGGCAGGCATGGACCTGCTCAGCTCGAAGCTGCTGATGGATCTCGTCACCAACCTGCACGACGAGGGTCACCTCACGGTCGTACTCGTGACGCACCTCCTGGGCGAGGTAGCCAACTGCGCGCACTCCATCGCGCTCGTCGAGCAGGGTCGGTGCGTGGTGGGGGATACCGAGCGCATCCTCACCAGCGAAACCCTCACGGCCATGTATGGCGTGCCGGTCGCAGTCGGCACGGTGGCCGGACAGCGGGTCATCGTCCCGCAAGGCAGCCGGGACGAGAGCCCGCTAGGAGACCGCCCCCATGACTGAAGCCTTCTCGCTCCCCTTCATGCAGCTCGCCCTCGCGGCGAGCGTGATCGTGGCCCTGGTGGCCTCGGTACTCGGCGTCTACGTCGTCTTGCGGCGAATCGTCTTCGTCGGCGCGGCCGTCTCGCAGATCTCGGCCGCGGGCGTGGCGCTCGCCTTCCTCACGGGCCTATCGCCGAATCCCACGGCCTTCGTGGTGACCCTGCTCGCGGTGGCGGGCTTCGCCTTCGTGGGGAGTGGGCGCAAGCTGACCCAGGAGAGCATCCTGGGCCTCGCCTACGCCGCGGCTTCGGCGGCGACCATCCTGCTCATCGGGCACACGGCCCACGGTACGGACGACATCATGAACCTGTTGTTCGGCAACATCCTCGCCGTCACGCCCACGGACCTCGCCCTCATGGGTGGGGCGGCCGTGCTCGTACTCGGCACGCACCTCATCTGCCAGCGCCCCTTCCGGTTCGTCTTCTACGATCCGGAAATGGCCCAGACCCTCGGCTACAACACCAAGGCCTGGAACCTGCTGTTCTACGTGACGCTCGGGATCGCGATCGCGGCGGTCACGCGGGTGGCCGGCTCGCTGATGACGTTCGCCTTCCTGGTCATCCCGGCCATGACGGCGCTGTCGCTGGCCAAGGGGATGCGCTGGATCTTCGGCATCGCCATGGGCTCGGCGGTGCTTGCGAGCGTGCTGGGGCTGGTGCTCTCGTACCAGTTCGACATGCCAGCGGGCCCCGCCATCGTCGCGGTCTCGGCAGGATTGCTGGTAATCAGCGCGGCGATATCCGCCGTGAGGGGGCAGGTCCTCCGGACCTGAAGCCGTTTACGGCGACACCGACGCGACCCTTCATTGGGATCGCGTCGGTGTCGTGGAGAATGCGCCTGGGAGCGC
>DATNQJ010000559.1:0-8597 GCA_036704085.1 Stenomitos sp. | reverse complement strand
AAATCTCCGGAGGGAGAAAAAACAAAAGAACCTGCCTGAGAGGACGCAGGTTCTTTTCAGAAGTTGATTACCGGAACGTCGTTAGACGGTCTTGGCGTTGAAGGCCTTGACCAGCCGAGACTTGCGACGCGCGGCGGTGTTGGGGTGGAGGATACCCTTGCGGGCTGCACGATCGATCGCGCTGATCGCCACCTTCAGAAGATCCGCGGTGAGGGCCTTGTCTTCGCCAGTCATCGCGTCGTTCACACGCTTGATGCGGGTCTTGACGGCCGACTTGACGGCCACATTGCGCTGGCGGTTACGCTCCGCAATTTCGACCCGCTTGATACCGGACTTGATTCGCTTAGCCACGTTGTCACCTCCTTTTGTCGGCTGGGGTTCGAACGAACGCTCGCTCGTGCCGACACGAAGTGTCATTCTAGCACGAACCTGGGCGAGGTAAAAGCCCTTTGACGAAAGAGAACATCCCTTCTTAAACGGATGTTAGTTCCCGACCTGCCTCAAGCGCGCCGTCGCCTCGTCGCTGAACTCGCCGTTTGGCGCCTGTTTCAGGTACTGGCGGTAGTAGTCTCCGGCCGCCTGTGGGGCCCCTCTTTGCTCGCTGAGACGTCCCAAGTAGTAGAGGGGAATCGGATTCTTGGGGTCCGACTGGCGGGCGGCCAGGAACTCCTGCCGGGCGGATTCGAGCTTGCCCTGGCTGAAGTAGGCCTGCCCCAGCCGAAAGCGGAAGATGGCGCTGGACTGGCTGACTGCCCCCTCGTCCATGTCATTGGCGGTATTGAGCGTCCGCGCCCCGAGACGCGTGACGGGGGCTCCCGGCATCTTGGCGGGGGGATTGAGCGTTCGGTCGCCCTCGGCGCCGCGCATGCCGTACCGCGCCCCCTGGGGCCCCATCCGTTCGGCCTCTGGCGCTGGAGCGCCGGTCCGGCCTTGCGGACCCTCGGCCGGACGCATGGGATCCCCCTGCGGCGCGGCGCCCTCCGGACGGGACATGGCGTAGCGATCGCTCCCGAGCCCGCTTCCCGATTCCATGGGATAGGTCACGTTACTGCGTTCGGCGCTGTTCCGGTCGAAGGCCATCTCTGGTTGCGCGCCGCGTTGGGCGTCGTTACCCGGTGCTAGTTCGCTCATCTGCACGTTGGCGTTCGGGGGTGTGGGGGCGCCGTCCGCCGCGAAGGGCTGATCGGGCGTCGCGGGGCGGCCCTCCATCTGAGCCCCGGGGCGGCCGACATCGGCCTGGTTGTCCGGCATATCGAGCGGATCGAAGCGAGATCCCGGTTCTTGAGGGGCCTCGTCCTGCCCGCTGCCTCCCCTGAGCTCTCCCATGAGGCCCTTGGCGCCTGGCCGCGAATCCGTCGGCTGGCGGAACATGGACAGCCAGCCGTAGTTGGTCGCCCCGTAGCGTAAGCCATACCACGCCCCGTACCCGAGCAACGCCGCGGCTCCGAGGGCGAGGGCCCAGCGCCGGCGCCGGTCAGGTTTGGCCGCTTGCTCCTCTATCTCCTTTACCGGGTCCGGGGGCTGCATCGGCTCCAGGGGCGGCAGAAAGGACTCGGCATCCTCCGTGTAGAGTCGCTCCTGCTCGGCCAGGCCCTCCAGCACCGCCTCCGGCGTGCACGCCCGCTGCATGACGAGGAGTTCACCGAACAGGAAGGGTTGATCCACCTGGCATGCGAGCATTTTCGCGAGCGTCTCGCGGTCCAGGCTGCCAAGGCCGACCAGCACGTCGCCCAGGCGGTGGCGACGTTCGGCCAGGGCCGCGAGCTTGGCCTTCTGATAGGCCTGAACGCGCATCAAGTGATCCCGGTTGCACAGATGCAGGGCCACTAGCGTCTCGGCGGCCGATCGCCGCGCCAGCAGCACCTGTTGCCACTGAGTCGGCGTGATGACGCCCCAGCGGATCAGTACGCTCCCCAGGGAATCGGCCTCCGTCAGCTTGGGGGTCGGCGGCGTGTGAGCGTGAGCCGCCTCGTGCAGGGATGCCTCGCTCACACCTTGGGACTCGGCTAGAATCCGTCCGAGCGGACGCATGGTCCGGGCTTGGGCCATCAGGGCCTGTTTGAGCTGGAACTGCGTGATGGCCTTCGCGCCTACCAGGCGCATGCCGATGCGCTCGGTGAGCGGACGCTCGATATTCGGGTGCAGGCCTTGGGGGCCGAAGCGCACCGCGACCAGGTCCGAGAAGCGCGTCCCGGTGGTGCGCAACACGGCCGAGAGCGGGGTCTCCTCGGGCCGGCGTTGAGCGATGGCGTGTTGCAACTCCGCGTCGGTCAGCGTCCCCGACCGGATCAAGCGATGAGTGAGCTCATCCGACGGATTGTCCAGCTCGGCGAGGGCTTGCGCCGCGAGTCGCTGGTGTTCGGGCAGCGAAGCGTTCTGCACCACGTGGCGGAAGTGGTCGCGGGCGGCCTCGAGTTGCCGGTCCTGCTCGAGACTCCGGGCCAACATCAACCGCAGGGCACTGTCGTGAGGCGCCTCGGCCACCGCTTGCAGCAGGTGACGGGCCGCTTCGTCGAAGCGACCCGCTCGGTAAGCGTTACGACCTTCTTCGGCACGGCTGGCCATCGGCACCTTCACCCCTCTCCTTATATTATGCCCGCTGGGACTCCCCGAGACACCACCCTGCCAACAGGCGTTGTTCCGGTGCTTGGCGTCGGCCTAAGATGGCAGCGGCTGCGGGCAGAAAGGAGGCGACCATGGAGGAGAGGCGCAAGGCGGAAACGGGGGCGTTCGAAGCGCAGGAGATCACCTTTTTCAGTGAGCTGCCGCCGCGCGGGGGCGTTCTCGAGTACGAGGACGTCATGGAGGATGTGGGACGGGCGGCGCGCCTGGATCGAGCCGACAAGGCGCTCGACAGTCTCGTGAACACGGAGGCCGTTCTCACGGCGCAGCACGAAGAGCGCGTGGCAGGCATCACGGTGGGCACGGTCGCGACGGCGAGTCTGCATCCGCCCCGCCTGACCGTCGCCATTCGGCGCGAGCACCCCGCCTGCGGCATGGTGATCCAGTCGGGGACGTTCGCCATCAACTTCCTGGGCGAGGGCCAAGAGGCTCTGTCCGAGCGGTTCGCCAGTCCGCATGACGAGGCGATGAGCCTGTTCGCCGGGGTAGAATATACCCGGGGGGTATCCAGCGGTGCCCCGATCCTCCGGAAAGCACTTGGTTTCGTGGAGTGTCGGGTCGCGGAAACCCTGGAGAGCGGCGATCATGTGGTGATCCTGGCCGACCTGTTGGACGGCGGTTCCTTGCATGACGGCAAGCCCCTAGTCAGTATCGGGAGGTACAAGCCGACCCTGGATATCTCGGACAACCTGAGTGTTGGAAGCTAACTAGGTTAATTGCTAACTAGGCGATCAATGGATCATTAGGGTACCACGTTAATGGAGAACCAGGTTAATCGTAGCCCGGTTAAGGCGAGCCGGCTCTCCTGGAGCGACCTATCCCGTAATGCAGTTAATCGACCACCAGGTTAATAGATCACCAGGTTACACGCTGCGCTCGTTGTTCCGTCGTCGTTTTTATAGTCGTACATGCGAGATGAGGTAGGTTGATGGAGGAGCACCTGGAACCCACTAGTCCGGAGGTCGATCGGGAAACATCCTGCGAGGGCCATGGCCCTGCGCATGGGCACGATCACGCCCATGGCCACCATCATCGGGCCGCCTCCCAACAGGCGCTCCTCATCGTGCTCTTCCTGTCCCTGGTCTATCTGGTCGTCGAGGTGGTCGGAGGTTACCTGACCAATAGCTTGGCACTGCTGGCCGATGCCGGCCACATGTTCACGGATGTGGCCGCGTTGGGCATGAGTTTCGCAGCCATGTGGATCGCGAACCGCCCGCCCACGCTGAAGCGCTCGTTCGGGTACTACCGGCTCGAGATCCTGGCGGCGCTCATGAATGGTGCCCTGCTCATCGTGGTCGCGGGAGGCATCCTGTACGAGATGGGCCACCGCCTGACCCACCCACCAGAGGTCGTGGCCGTGCCCATGATGGTCGTGGCGACCGGTGGCCTGCTGGTCAACCTCATCGGGGCCTGGATTCTGAGCCGCTCGGCCCACGAGAGCCTCAACGTCAAGGGGGCGCTGGCGCACGTGATTGGCGATGCCCTGGGCTCACTCGGGGCCATCATCGCCGGTGCCCTCATGTGGCGTTTCCACTGGTATGTGGCCGATCCCATCATCTCGGGAGTGGTAGGGCTCCTGGTCCTGAAGAGCGCATGGGGGCTCGTGACGGATTCGGTCGACATCCTGCTGCAGAGCACGCCCATGCACATCGACCCGGCCGAGGTCGTGCATACCATCGAGGCCGTCCCGGGCGTGTGCGCCTCGCATGACCTGCACATCTGGACCGTGACATCGGGGATGGTCTCGCTGACTTGCCACATCGTGGTCACTGAACTCAGCGACAGCATGGCCGTGCTGGCCTTGCTCAAGGAGACGCTGCATGATCGCTTCGGCATCGAGCATGCCACCCTGCAGGTGGAGGTGATCGATTACCAAGCGTGCCGGCAACTCCACTGGTAGTCCTTGAGCGCTCGAGTGGAGGGCCGTTGAGCGCCTATAAGAACACATGTTCGAGGCCCTGTTAGGGTTTGCGTGCCACCTGAATTTCCTGGCCCTCTCGCTGCCTAAACCGCGGCGCATCCTGCGATTGGGCCCCCTCCGGCTATGCTAAGATAGGATCGAGTGTCCGCTTGGTGGGTGCTCCACCTATCGATTGATTGGCCACGAGGTCCCAGCCATGCCCGCGTCGTTTGTCCATTGCCACGTACACTCCGAATACTCGCTCCTGGACGGCGCCAGCCGGACCTCGGAGCTCGTCAAGCGCGCTGCGAAGTACGGAATGCCGGCCTTGGCCCTGACGGATCACGGTGTCATGTACGGCGCCATCGAGTTCTACCGCAAGGCTAAAGAGGCGGGCGTCAAGCCCATCATCGGCATGGAGGCGTACATCGCCCCGGGGTCGCGCTTCGACAAGTCCCCCAGCAAGACGGGCGGCAAGAACTACAACCACCTGATACTGCTCGCCAAGAACCGGACGGGCTACCAGAACCTCGTCAAGCTCAACACGGCGGGCCATCTCGAGGGCTTCTACCACAAGCCGCGCATCGACAAGGACATCCTGGAACAACATTCCGAGGGCCTGATCGTGCTCACGGCGTGCCTCGGCGGCGAGGTCCCCCAGCACATCCTCCACAACCGTTTCGAGGAGGCCGAGCAGAGCGCCCTCTGGTACAAGCGCGTCTTCGGGGAGGACTTCTACCTGGAGCTCCAGAATCACGGCCTGGAGGAGCAGAAGCGGGTGAACCGGGCCATGCTCGAGCTGTCCGAGCGCCTCGGCATCAAGGTGGCGGCCACCAACGACTCGCACTTCACCAACCCGGGCGACATGCGGGCGCACGAGGCGCTGCTCTCCATCCAGACGGGCAAGAGCCTCCTGGATCCGACCCGCAAGATGACCTATGGGCCGGACTTTTACCTCAAGACCCCGCAGGAGATGCGGGAGGTCTTCCACGACACGCCGCAGGCGCTCTACAGCACGCTCGAAATTGCCCAGAAGTGCAACCTGATCCTCGATTTCGGACGCAACTTCCTGCCCAATTACGAGGTGCCGCCGGGCCACACTCCCGACACCTATCTCACCAAGCTGGCCCGTGACGGCGCGAAGGAGCGCTACCCGGAGATGACCCCGGAGCTGGAGGATCGCCTGCGCTTCGAGCTCCAGATCATCCAGCAGATGGGATTCTCGGCGTACTTCCTTATCGTGTGGGATTTCATCAACTACGCCAAGGTCAACGGCATTCAGGTCGGCCCGGGCCGTGGCTCGGCGGCAGGGTCCATGGTCGCCTACTGCCTCAAGATCACCAATATCGACCCGGTCAAGTACAACCTGCTGTTCGAGCGCTTCCTCAACCCGGAACGCGTCAGCATGCCCGACGTCGATATCGACTTCTGCATCGAGCGCCGCGGCGAGGTCATCGAGTACGTGGCCCAGAAGTACGGTCGCGACAAGGTGGCGCAGATCATCACCTACGGCACCCTCGGCGCCAAGGCCGCCATCAAGGACGTGGGCCGCGTGCTCGAACTCAACTTCAACGACACCAACCGCCTGACGAAGATGGTGCCCGAAGAGCTCGGCATCAGCCTGGCGGATGCCTCGAAGGAAGGCACCGAGCTCTACGCCGAGGCGGATAAGGACCCCAAGGTCGCCGAAATCCTGGAGCTCGGCAAGAAGCTCGAGGGCATAGTTCGCAACACGAGCCTCCATGCGGCGGGCGTCCTCATCGCGCGCGACCCGCTGACTCAGAACGTCCCCTTGCAGAAGATCGGCAAGGACGACGAAGAGGGCATCTCGACGCAGTACGAGTACAAGTACTGCGAGCTGATGGGCATCCTAAAGTTCGACTTCCTGGGGCTGCGCAACCTGACGATGATCGCCAAGGCCCTGGTGCACATCAAACGGCGGCACGGGGTCGACTACGACCTCAACTCCCAGGACTTCACCGATCCCAAGGTCTACGAGCTGCTGCAATCCGGTGCGACCGTCGGTATCTTCCAGGTCGAATCGGAGGGCATGACCAAGCTCATCAAGCGCCTACAGCCGACCAACTTCGAAGACATCTCGGCCATCCTGGCGCTCTACCGCCCGGGTCCTATCCAATCGGGCTACGTCGACGAGTACGTCGACCGTAAGCACGGCAAGAAGGCCATCGAGTACGACCACCCGGATCTCGTGCCCATCCTCGGGGACACCTACGGCACCATGGTCTTCCAGGAGCAGATCATGCAGATCGCTCAGGTGCTCGCGGGCTACAGCCTGGGACAGGCGGACCTCCTCCGCCGCGCCATGGGCAAGAAGAAAAAGGAGGAGATGGACAAGCAGCGCGAGATCTTCCTGGAAGGCACGCGCAAGCATGGCGTCGACGAGGCGGTCGCAAATGACCTCTTCGACAAGATGACCAAGTTCTCCGAGTACTGCTTCAACCGCGCCCACACGGCCGCCTACGGGGTCGTCACCTATCACACGGCGTACCTCAAGGCCCACTATCCGGCCGAGTACATGGCGGCGCTCATGAGCAGCCTGCTCGGGTCGCAGGACAAGATCCTCCTCTGCATCAACGACTGCCGGCGCATGGGCATCCAGGTGCTGCCTCCGGACGTCAATGAGAGCTTGGCGGATTTCACGCCGACCGAAGAGGGCATCCGGTTCGGGCTGGGCGCCATCAAGAACGTCGGCCTGGGGGCCATCGAGGCCATCGTCGCGGCCCGCGATCGCCTGCCCACGAAGCGTTTCAAGGACTTCTACGAGTTCTGCTCGGAGGTGGACCTCAAGCAGGTCAACAAGCGCTGCATCGAGAGCCTGATCCGCAGCGGGGCCATGGACACCCTGGGGGGTCACCGGGCCCAGTACCTGGCCGCCCTGGATGACGCGGTGGAGCGCGCGTCGCGCAAGCAGCGCGACGAGGCGGTCGGCCAGATCTCGTTCTTCGGAGGGGCCATGGCGGCCATCCCGGTGGAATCCCCGAGCCTACCCGAGGCCCCGGCCATCGAGTTCGAGGAACTCTTGGCCATGGAAAAGGAGCTCATGGGCTTCTATGTCTCGGGGCACCCGTTGCAGAGCATCCCGGTCAAGCTGGAATGGCACACGAGTCACGCGGCGTCCCAGCTGGAATCGCTGGGTGACAACAAGCCGGTGGTCATCGGGGGCCTCCTCACGCAGACCCGCCGCATGATCACCAAGTCGGGCAACTCCATGCTCGCCGGCAAGCTCGAGGATTTCACGGGACAGGTGGACGTGGTCGCCTTCCCGGAGGCCTACGAGAACTACTCGGCCCTCTTGCATGACGACGCCAAGATCCTCATCAAGGGGAAGTTCTCGAACCGGGACGACCGGCCACAGGTCATGATCAGCCAGGTCTTCAAGCTGGGCGCCATGGCCTCGCTGCACCTGCACCTGTCCGAGTTCTCCACGCCGCAGCAGCTGGTGCTCATCGCCCAGACGCTCCGGAACCACCAGGGCGACATCCCGGTAATCTTTCACTTCGACCACCGCCGGGAGCAGGTCATCACGAGCGATGCGTTCTGGGTCGCCCGCACGCCCGAGTTGGATGCCAGCCTCGGGGCCCTGCTGCCCGAGTCTCGGATCGAATGGTACGATCCGGAGCCCCAACTCTCCCTGGTCTAGGACCGAACATACGATCGAGTATCGGAAAGGGAGGATCGCTTGTTAAGCGATCCTCCCTTTCCGTGGATGGAACGTCGGATAATAAAGGTTCTGTCACTCCGTAAGGGCGCCGAGTCCACGATGGGAATGACCTACCCATTATCGGCATCCGGCGACTACCATAACGCGGCCCGCGAACTAGCCTGCCAACATAAGATATATTATCCGACCACCCAGTAGACATACAAGTTTTCAGAGATTCGGCCGCAAAGCCCGTGTATTTGCCTCTCTTTGGCACCAATGCCCCGCACTGTGTCTACTCGCCGGATCCATAGATCCCGCGGATGGTCCAATACGGAGGAAGGAGCTGGGCATCACGGAAATGAAGTTCGTCGTCGCAACATCATACTAGGACCATGAGCAGCTCGCACCTCC
>DATNQJ010000558.1:0-9101 GCA_036704085.1 Stenomitos sp. | reverse complement strand
CCTGCCGGTGCCCAAACATCCGGAAAACTTTCGGATGATCTTGCGTGGCAAGGGGAGCATGATGCGTCAAAAGGCGGGAACTGGGCTGGCGGCCCAGGAAGATTTGAGAGGTTCAAGCAAATGCAGGAAGCGAGTGTTCTCCTATCCGAAGAATCCCTGGCCCTGTTCGAGCGCTGCCCCTTGGCGTACTACTACGAGCACGTCGAGCACCGCTCGCTCAACCCGGATGCGGCGCACCGCGTCGAGATGGAAGTCGCCGCCCATGAGGCCGCGGCGGCCGTCCTGAGGGCCGGCATGGCGCCGGATTCCCCCCAGGTGCGCACCATGATCGAGGAGATCATGGCCCGGCACGAGCTCACGGTCGAGGAGACCCAGACCATGCTGCTGCGTGTCATCTGGGCCGTCCGCTACGCCCTGAGTCGCAAGGGCGGCTTCCGCTGGATCGGCGAGGAGCACCTCCTCGAGCGGATCCCCGGAGCGACCGTGCGGGCGAACTTCGACGTGGCGGTGATCGGCGGCAAGGTGGCTCCCATCGAGATCATCCACTGGGTGTTCGGCGGCCAGCGCCTCGAGACCAGCGACGAGCTCAAGTACTCGGTCGGAGCCGCCATCAACCGGCTGGTCGCGAGCGCCCTCGAGCCCGATACCGGCATGCGGCCGATCGCCGTCACCGAGGTCCACGTGCCCTCGGGAACGGCCGTCACCGCGGTGCCGGACGATCCGCAGCTCATCGGCGCCTACCTCTGGATCGAGGATCAGGCCCAGATGATCCACGAGTGCGAGGAGAAGCATGCCTTCACCGGCCGGCCCGGCTCCCAGTGCGCGGCGTGCGAGTACGCCGGCAACTGTCAGACCTGCCCCGCGTGCAACTTCCGGTACACCTGCCGCAACGCGGCCGCGAAGCTGGAAATGGCCGTCTAAGCGCACCCCAGGCATCACGAAGAGCGGGCCGGCGGCACGGATCGCCGGCCCGCTTCTTGGCTCCTACACGGTCGCCACCACGCGCGGCTGGTAGTGCGTGTGCAGGAGCTGGTGCGATCGCTCTCCGAGGGGGTATGCCAGGAACCTGGAATAGAGTTCCAGGACCGCCGGGTTCTCGTGAGAGCGGCGCCGTTCCATGCCCTGGTCCTGGGCATAGATGGCCGCGGCTCGCCGGGCGTAATCCGCCTGGCCCGCGCAGATGGGCTGCCCGCCGCCGCCCACGCAGCCGCCGGGACAGGCCATCACCTCGATGAAGTGATAGTCCGCCGTGCCGGCCTGGATCTGCTCCATCAGGGCTCGGGCCTGGCCGAGCCCGTGCGCCACGGCCACCTTGACCGGGGTCCCGTCCAGGTCCACGGTGGCCGTGCGGACGCCCTCCAATCCTCTGACGGGCTGCACGTCGATGGCGTCCAGCTCGCGTCCGGTGACCAGACGATGGGCGGTGCGCAGGGCGGCCTCCATGACGCCTCCGGTGGCCCCGAAGATAACGCCCGCCCCGGTGCCGAGCCCCAGGGGATCGTCGAAGGGCTCGTCCGGCAGCTGATCGAGTCTTAGGCCCGCCTGCCGGAGCATGCGCCCGAGCTCGCGGGTGGTGAGCACCACGTCCACGTCCCGATGACCGCCGGAGCGCATCTCCGGGCGTTGCGCCTCGGCCTTCTTGGCCGTGCAGGGCATCAGGCTCACGACGACCATGCGGGCGGGATCGATCCCCGCTTCCTGGGCGTAGAAAGTCTTCGCCAGGGCGCCGAGCATCTGCTGGGGGCTCTTGCAGCTCGAGAGACGATCGAGGAACTCGGGATAGAAGGTTTCCGCGAAGCTGACCCACCCCGGGCAACAGGAGGTCATCATGGGCAGCTTGCCTCCCTGCGTGAGGCGCTCGACCAGCTCGCTGCCCTCTTCCATGATGGTGAGGTCCGCCGTGAAGACGGCGTCGAACACCGCATGGAAGCCGAGGCTCCGCAGGGCCGCGGGCAGCTTGGACTCCAGGTTGGTACCCACCGGAAAGCCCAGTTCCTCGCCGATGGAGACGCGGGTGGCCGGGGCGATCTGGGCCACGACGACCTTTTCGGGGTCCGCCAGGGCTGCCCAGACCTTGGCGGTGTCGTCCTGCTCGTAGAGGGCTCCGACCGGACAGCGGTTGATGCACTGGCCGCAGTTGACGCAGCTCGACTGGGCCAGGCTGTAGCCGTGGCTGGGGCCGATCACGGTCTCGAAGCCGCGCCGTGCGGGCCCGATGGCCCCCACGGTCTGGATCTCGTGGCAGACCTCGACGCAGCGGCGGCAGAGCACGCACTTGTTGGGATCGCGCACGATGCTCGGGCCCGACGAGTCGAGGGGCCAGGGGACCTCTCGCTCGGCTGGCGCGAAGCTGGTGGCGCCCACGCGGTAGGTGAGCTCCTGCAACTCGCACGTCTGGTTGCGCACGCAGGTCGGGCACTCCATGGGGTGATCCGACAGGATCAGGCCGAGGTTGTCCTGGCGGGCCTTGCGCACCAACGGCGTGTTGGTCCGGACGACCATGCCGTCGGCTGCCTCCGTGTCGCACGAGGCGACGAGCGTGCGCCGGCCCTCCACCTCGACCACGCACAGCCGGCAGTTGGCCCGGACCGAGAGGTCGGGGTGATGGCACAGGGTGGGAATATCGATGCCCGCCCGGCGCGCCGCGTCGAGGATCGTCATGCCGGCGGGCAGGCTGACGGAGCGCCCATCCAGGGTCAGGGTGATGGTTTCAGACATGGCTCTTCCTCAGTTGATGGCGTCGAACCGGCAGGCGTCGATGCACCGCCGGCAGTGCGAGCAGGTAGCAGGATCGATCTCGGCCACCGCCCCCTTGTGCCACTTCATGGCGCCGGTGGGGCAGGGTTTGACGCAGACGCCGCACTTGGTGCAGCGCTCGGCCGAGACCTCGAAGCGAATGAGCGGGGTGCAGACCTTGGCGGGGCAGCGCTTCTCGTAGACGTGCGCCTCGAACTCGGAGCGGAAGTGGCGCAGCGTGCTCAAGATCGGGTTCGGCGCCCCCTGGCCCAAGGCGCACAAGGAGGCGGTGCGAATGGTCTCGCAGAGCGCCTCGAGCTGCTCCAGGTCCTGGTGCGTGCCTTCGCCGGCACAGAGCTTGTTCAGGATCCCGAGCATCTGGCGGGTGCCGATCCGGCAGGGGACGCAGCGACCGCAGGACTCCTCCTGCGTGAACTCCATGAAGAAGCGGGCCACGTCGACCATGCAGGTGCCGGAGTCCATGACCACCAGGCCGCCCGACCCCATCATGGAGCCCGCCGCCGCGAGGGACTCGAAGTCGATCGGGGTGTCCAGGCACGCCTCGGGCAAGCAACCGCCCATGGGCCCGCCCGTCTGGGCGGCCTTGAAGGTGCGGCGGTTGGGAATGCCCCCGCCGATGTCGAAGACGATCTCGCGCAGGGTGGTGCCCATGGGGACCTCGATGAGCCCCGGCTTCTTGATCTTGCCGGCCAGAGAGAAGGTCTTGGTGCCCTTGCTGTTGGCCGTGCCGACCGAGGCGAACCAGGCGGCGCCATGCTGGAGGATCAAGGGAACGTTGGCGAAGGTCTCGACGTTGTTGACGACCGTGGGATGCCCCCAGAGGCCGCTCTGGACCGGGTAGGGCGGGCGGGGCCGCGGCTCGCCGCGCCGGCCCTCGATGCTCCCGATGAGGGCCGTCTCCTCGCCGCAGACAAAGGCGCCCGCGCCGATCCGGACCGCGATGTCGAAGCTGAAGTCGGTGCCGAAGAGCCGCTCGCCGAGGCAGTAGTGGCTCCGGGCCTGCTCGATCGCGCGGTTCAGGCGCTCGATGGCGAGCGGGTACTCGGCGCGGACGTAGACGTAGCCCTGGGTCGCCCCGATGGCGTAGGCTGCGATCGCCATGCCCTCGAGCACCAGGTGCGGGTCGCCCTCGAGCAGGCTGCGGTCCATGAAGGCGCCCGGATCCCCCTCGTCGCCATTGCAGACCAGGTACTTGAGGGGGCTCTGTTCGGCCCGGGCCAGCTCCCACTTGCGCCCCGCGAGGAAGCCCCCGCCGCCGCGCCCGCGGAGGCCGGACGCCTTGACCTCGGTGAGGACCTCCTCGGGGGTCCGCTGCGTGACGGCCTTTCGAAGGGCCTCGTAGCCGTCAAGCGCCAGGTAGTCCTGGATCCGGTCGGGGTCGAGGGCGTCCATCTGGCCCAGCACCCACCGGAGCTCCTTGCTTTTCGTTTCGGGAAAGGTCGCAGTCGGGCTCATGGCTAGTCCAACCCTTCGAGCAAGTCGATGGCCGCCGTCTTGGTCTCCAGGGGCCCGTGGACGTGCTCCTCGTCGACGATCATGGCCGGGGCCTGGTCGCAGAGACCGATGCAGCGGCAGGTTCCGAGCGTCAGACGGCCATCGGCCGTCGTCTCGCCGACCTTGATGCCGAGCTGCTCCTCGAGATCCTTGAGCAGGCGATCCGAGCCCTTGACGTAGCAGGCGGTGCCCAGGCAGACGTTGGCCGTGTGGCGCCCGGAAGGCTCGGTCTTGAAGAAGGAGTAGAAGGTCACCACCCCGTACACGGTGCTGCTCGGCACGTCCAGGTGGCGAGCGATGCGATCCTGGATCTGGGGCGAGAGGTGGCCGTAGTGATGCTGGGCGGCGTGCAGGAGGGGGATCAGGGACGAGCGACTCGTCCCGTGGGCCTCGAAGAGGCGATCCAGGAAATCCGGCTGCGTGTCCGGAGGGGCGCTGATCGGCATGGGTGGCTCCCGATAGGTGGGCCGGCATGAGCCGGCCGGTGGACTCCCGGGCGTCCATTCACCCGCCCGGTGGTGCGCAGCCGAATTCGTGTATCCATTCACAAGCTATGGGAGCACGCTAACAGGCGATTGCTTGTCTGTCAATGCTTGTGTACACGTGCACATGATTAGAAATAATTAGTGTATGTGAACACAGATTGGCAAGTCTAGCAGAGGATTCCCGGCCGGGCAATGCGGTGTTTCAGGGGATTTTCGATCGGCCTGGCGGTGCTATCATCGCCTCGCAAACGCTTGAAAGGGGTTCCGCCATGCCCGTTACCGCCAGCTACCCGTCCGCGAGTCCCACGACCATGCCGATCGATCCCGAGCGAATCGAGCGCATCCTCGAGCTGACGGATCGCCCGAGCTCGGACGAGGTCCATGCGGTCCTTGAGGCGGCGCTCGAGCTGCAGGGCCTCAGCCCGGAGCAGGCGGCGGTGCTCTTGCTCGCGGATCCGAGCGACGAGGGCGCCATCTTCAGGGCGGCCGGAGAGGCCAAGGACCGGATCTACGGCAACCGCATCGTGCTCTTCGCGCCGCTCTACGTGAGCAACGTCTGCTCCAACAACTGTCTGTACTGCAGCTTCCGGCGCGACAACCGGGAGATCCAGCGGCGCGTGCTCTCGCTCGAGGAGATCGCGGACCAGGTCCGGATCCTCGAGGACATGGGCCATCGCCGTCTCTTGCTCGAGGCGGGCGAGGTTCCCCACGCCGAGCAGCTGGACTTCATCCTCGAGGCCATCGAGACCATCTACGCCACCCGCACCGAGACGGGCAGCATCCGCCGCGTCAACGTGAACATCGCGGCCACCACCGTCGAGGCCTATGCCCGCCTCAAGGCGGCCGGCATCGGGACCTACCAGCTGTTCCAGGAGAGCTACCACCGTCCCACTTACGAGCGCATGCATCCCTACGGCCCCAAGCGGGACTACCGGTACCACCTCACGGCGATGGATCGGGCCATGCGCGCCGGCATCGACGACGTGGGCCTGGGCGTGCTCTTCGGGCTCTATGATTATCGCTTCGAGGTGCTGGCCTTGCTCTGCCATGCCGAGTACCTGGAGCTGGAGTATGGGGTCGGCCCGCACACCCTCTCGGTGCCGCGCTTCCGGCCGGCCGACGGGGTGGACTTCGAGCCGCCCTACCCGGTCACCGACGCGGAGTTCAAGCGCATCGTCGCGGTCCTTCGCCTGGCAGTCCCCTACACGGGCATCATCCTGTCGACCCGTGAGAGCGCCGAGCTACGCAACGAGCTGATCTCGCTTGGCGTCTCGCAGATGAGCGCCGGGTCCGCCACCCAACCCGGCGGCTACCGGCGCGGGGCGCCCGCGGGCGAGCAGTTCCACAAGGCCGATGAGCGCTCCCTGGACGAGGTGGTGCGAGACATCTGCAAGCTTGGCTACCTGCCGAGCTTCTGCACGGCCTGTTATCGCTCCGGTCGGACCGGCGAGCGTTTCATGCACCTGGCCAAGCCGGGTGACATCCAGAAGTTGTGCCGCCCCAACGCGGTGGCCACCTTCGAGGAATACCTGCAGGACTACGCGTCGCCCGAGACCCGGGCCGAGGGCGAACGCCTCGTCGCCCACCAGCTTGATCTGATCGAGCAGGATACGGTCCGCACTTCGACCGAGCGCATGCTCGAGCGTGTCCGCTCCGGCGAGCGGGACCTCTACGTCTAGCCGAGGAGGCCGCCGTGATGACCGGGGTGAAGGCCCTCCCGAGGGTTCGCTGGCAGGACGCCATGGCACGCGCAAGCGCCGAGGCGCCCCTCTCGGAGGAGGACATCGTCACGCTCCTGGAGAGCGATCCTGACGAGGCCCAGGAGCTCTTCCGGGTGGCCGACAGGATCCGCCGCAAGTACATGGGCGACTGGGTCCACCTGCGCGGCCTGATCGAATTCTCCAACGTCTGCCGCCGGCACTGCGAGTACTGCGGCCTGAGAGCCGGAAACAGAGCGATCGACCGCTACCGCATGAGCCTGGAGGAGATCCTGGAGTGTGTCCGGATGGCCGACCGCATGGGCATCCGGAGCGTCGTGCTGCAGTCGGGCGAGGACCCCTGGTACACCGTCGAGCGCCTCGAGGAGCTCATCCGGGCGGTCAAGGCCACTGCCCAGGTCGCCGTCACCCTGTCGATCGGGGAGCGATCGCGCGAGGACTACCGCCGCCTTCGCCGCGCGGGCGCCGACCGTTACCTGCTCAAGCACGAGACCGCCGATGAGGGCCTCTACCGGAGCCTGCACCCGGATAGCCGGTTCCGCGATCGCCTCCGGTGCCTCCTGGATCTCATTGCCGAGGATTTCCAGGTGGGGTCCGGGTGCATGGTGGGCTTGCCCGGCCAGACCACCCGCATGCTCGCCCAGGACGTCATCCTCTTCCGCGAGCTGGAGCTCGACATGATCGGCATCGGCCCCTTCCTCCCGAGCCCGCACACGCCCCTATGGAATGCGGCTCCGGGCACGGTCGAGCTGACCCTCAAGATGGTCGCCGTCACTCGCCTGGTGACCAAGAACGCCCACATGCCCGCCACCACGGCCCTCACCACCCTGGATCCCCTGGGGCGCGAGAAGGCCTGGCAAGCGGGAGCCAACGTCGTCATGCCTCTCTTGACGCCGATCCGCTACCGGGAGCAGTACCAGATCTACCCCGACCGCGCCTGCCTGCGAGACGATCCCGAACATTGCATGGGATGCCTCGCCTTGCGGGTGGCCTCGGTGGGGCGCTGGATCTTCCCCGGCTGCGGCGACAGCGTCAAGCATCCGGTACATGCCCATGCCTGAAACACCTCTCGCCAACCGCCTCCACATCGCGCTCGTCGGCCGCCGCAATGCCGGCAAGTCGAGCCTCATCAACGCCCTGACCCACCAGGACATCGCCCTGGTCTCCGACGTCCCCGGCACGACCACCGATCCGGTCACCAAGGCCATGGAGCTGTTGCCCCTGGGACCGGTGGCCCTGATCGACACCGCGGGCATCGACGACACCGGAGCGCTCGGTGCCTTGCGGATCGAGCGCACGCTGCGCGTGCTGCGCCGTTGCAACCTCGCGATCCTGGTCCTCGATCCCACCACCGGGATCGGAGAGCCGGAGCGCAACTTGCTCGAGCGGCTCGATCGCCAGGGCGTGCCGGTGGTCCTGGTCGTGAACAAGGCGGACGCCGCCAACCTGGAAACCGTCTTGCCGTTCTGGGAGGAGGCCCTGGGCCTTCCGATCCTGACCGTGAGCGCCAAAACCGGGCGGGGGATCGCCGAGTTGACGGATCTCATCGCCCAGGTGGCGGCCGACGATCCTCCGGAGCCGCCCCTCTTGCAGGATCTGGTGGCGCCCGGCGATACCGTCGTGCTCGTGACGCCCATCGATCTCGCCGCACCCCGGGGGCGGCTCATCCTGCCGCAGGTGCAGGCGCTGCGCGAGATTCTCGACGCCGAGGCCACGGCCGTGGTGGTCAAGGAGACGCAGCTCGCCCATGCCCTGCATCAGCTCCGGCGCAGGCCGGACCTGGTCATCACCGACTCGCAGGCCTTCCGGCCGGTGGCCGACGCTTTGCCCTGGGGCGTGCCCCTCACGAGCTTCTCGATCCTCTTTGCTCGCCAGAAGGGAGACCTCGAACAGCTGGTGGCGGGAGCCCGGGCCCTGGAGCGCCTGGTGCCCGGCGATCGCGTCCTCATCTCCGAGGCCTGCACCCACGATCGCAAGTGCGGAGACATCGGCCGCGACCAGATCCCCGCGCTCTTGCGTGAGCAGGTGGGGGGCGACCTCGACTTTACGTGGACGAGCGGGCTGGGGTTCCCGGACGACCCGGGCAGCTACCGGCTCGCGGTCCACTGTGGCGGCTGCATGATCAACCGGCGCGAGATGCTCAGCCGGCTCGAGGAGCTCGGGGCGGCCGGAGTCCCGGTGGTCAACTACGGGGTCCTGATGGCCCACTGCCAAGGCATCCTGGGCCGGGCCCTGGCGCCCGTGCTGGGCCGGGTCCCCCCGCGCGAGCCGGAGTCGCTCGTCACGTGGTCGCCCGTCTAGAGGGCGTCCTCGTCCTCGCGGTGGGTGAGCATGTAGGTGATCTGCTGCAGCTCGCTGGTGATGTCGACGTTGCGCACGATGACGCTCGCGGGCGCCACCAGGGCCACCGGCGAGAAGTTGAGCACGGCCCGGACGCCCACCGAGACCAGGAAATCGAGCGCCTCCTGGGCCTGGCTTGCGGGCACCGTGAGGATGGCGATGTCGATGGGGTCGCGGGCGGCCATGGCGGGCAGCTCGTCCAGGGCCGAGACCGTCACGTCGCCGATGGTCCTGCCGATGGCCTCGGGTGAGACGTCGAAGACGCCGCGCACGACCATGTTGCTCTGCGGGAAGCCCGAGTACCGGG
>DATNQJ010000557.1:0-7193 GCA_036704085.1 Stenomitos sp. | reverse complement strand
CCACGGCGTCTTCCTGAACGGTTACATGTACGTGGTCAACCCCACCTGGGGGACGCTGAGCCAGGTGGACGCCCATGGCTACGTCAAAACGGTGGCCAATGGCTTCAAAACGCCCCAGCAGGTGGCGGTGGGGCCGGATGGATTGATCTACGTCTCGGGTCAGGGCGACAACAAGGTCTGGAAGGTTGATCCGGCCAGTAACTTCGCCTCGAGCAGCTTCGCCGTGGTGACCGCCCCCTTCGGGCTGGCCTTCGATACCAGCGGCAACCTGTTCGTCTCGAGCAACCAGGGCGCTGGCGCGGTGGCCCAGCTGAATTCCGGCGGCAGCATCGTCAATGCGTACTCGGGCTTCACCAACCCGCAGAGCATCGCCCTGGATTACGCCGGCATGCTTTACGTGGTCGAGGCAGGCGGCGCGATCACCAAGCTCACCCCCTCGGACCCCGCGGGCAACCCGCGCGCCCTCATGGCCTACCTGTCGACGCCGAGCGGCCTGGCTATCGACTCGGCAGGCAACCTGTTCGTCACCTGCACCAGCAGCAACTGCATCTCACGGGTGGACCCGGCGGGGCACACGTCGGTCTTCGCCATGGTGAATAGCCCGGGGGGAATCGCGTTCGACGACTCGGGGGCCCTCTTCACCTCCGACACCAGCAACAACCTGATCTACCGGATCTCGCCCTCGGGCAACCTGTTGATCTTCGCCTACGGCATCAGTACCCCCCGGGGGCTGGCCGTGGATCCCTCGACGGGAGTGGTGTACGTCTCCCTGTATAAATCCAACGCCATACTTCAGGTGAACCCCGCGGACGGCGTGCTCAAGCCCCTGGTCACGGGCATCGCCCCACCCCTCACGCTCACCTACCGGGACGGCGGGCTGTTCATCGCCCAGCCCGACATCAACTCGGTCTCCTTCGCCGATCCGAGCGGACGGATGACCACCGTCGGGACCAACCTGACCCAGCCCAGCGGGGCCGACAAGGACCCTGTGACGGGCAAGATCTACGTCGGGCGATATGGCATCCCCTGGTTCAGCTGGGCCTACACCTCAGGCTGGGCCGATGGGGGCTTCCACGTCCTGAACGGCGCCTCGGTGACGACCGTTTACCCCAATCAGCGCAAGGAGACCTCAACCCTCGCCTTGGATGGCAGCGGCACCATCTACTCGGTGAGCACCAACGGCCGGCAACTCACCATGAGCACCCCCATCGGCAACGGCGCGTTCCGGACGCGGCTGCTCTATTCGTTCGCCAACTCACCGAGCAAGGTGGCGCTCGATGCGGCCAACAACGTCTACGTCTCCGTGGGAGCCGAGAACAAGGTGTACCGCTTCCGGGTGGCCGCCAACTACGCCAAGGAAGAGATCACGGGCTTCAGCGGCCCGTGGGGCCTCGCCTTCGATGCCGGCGGGACCCTCTGGGTCTCGAACACCGTGGACGGCAAGCTCCGGAAGGTCACCAGCCCCGAGCAGGCAACGACCACGGTGGCGGACGCCTGGGTGTCAAGCGTCGTGGGGACCGGGGTCAGGGGCCTCGCCTATATCGGGGGCGACCTCTACATGGCCAACGGGACCAAGCTCGATTGGTACACCATCGCCGCGGCGACCTCCAGCACCTTCGCCTCGGGCCTGCCCACCAGCATCTCGGACGTCTGGGGCCATGCGGGGGATGCGGTCTACGCCTACTCGAACTCGGACTACGTCTACAAGGTGGATCTGGCCTCGCGGGTGAGCACCTACTTCGTCAACGGCGACGGCCGGATGTCGGCGATCGCCTTCGACTCCAACTGGAAGCTGTACCGCGCCCGCTCGTCTGAACCGAACATCATCTCGACGGCCGTGTCGCCCGCGGTCAACCTGGTGCGCCTCGGCTACACCAACGAGATCGCCCTCGATGGCGACCAGCTCTACTTCACCACCACCTTCTCCAGTGGCGAATCCGGCGGCGGCGCTGCCGGGATCTATCGCTTCGACCTCACCTCGGGGCTGCAGTACCTGTATCCCATGGGCGTGACCTGGTCGCTGGCGGTGACGAGCGGACACGCGGTCTACGTCGGAACCGACGGGAACAAGATCGTGGAACTCAACACCGCCACCGGGCAAACAACGGATCGCTTCACCCTGGGCACCCGTCCCTACGGGCTCGACGTCTCCGAGGGGACCTCGCCGCCGACCCTGTGGGCCGTGGGAGCCGATGGCCGAGTCTTCGAGATGCCGGTGGGGGGCGCCATGGTGCCCCACTACTACGGCATGATGCAGCCGAGGTTCTGATGGCGAGACCATGGCGCTCCTGGCAGTTGCTCGGTATCGCGGCCTGGTTGGCCGCAGCCGTGATCGGGTGTGCGGAGGATCCCACCGAGGTGGCCGGTCCGTCCTCGAAGCGGGTCGAGTCCCCCGCTCCCGGTTCGGCCGCGCCGACCCCGGTGGCCCCCACCCCAACGCCCACCCCCAAGTGGACCCTGCCGCCCCCTACTCCGACCCCGACCCCGGTGGTCGTCCGGACCCCCATCCCGCAGGAGAGCGTGTTGATCCCCGACCCGGAGCCGACGCCCTCGGATGTCGGCCCTGAGCCGCCCGTCGACTAGTCTCCGGGCCCGGCCCAAAAAGAAAGGCGGGCTGCCAGTTGGCAGCCCGCCTTTCGATTGTCTAGCTTACGAGCAGCGCGAGTAACCGCAGCCGCGGCAGACCGCGCACCCCTCGCCGAACTCGAGCGAGTGGCCGCACTCGGGGCACTCGGGGCTCTCGCCGTAGACCTCGACGGCGTTCACGCCGTAGCGGCCCTGGAGCGCCGCCGCCGGAGCGGCCGCCTCGACCTTGGGCATGGGGACCGGCACGCCATGGAGCACCGGCTGCGCCGAGAGGATCGAGCCGAGCTGGCGCGGGCTGTCCTTGAGCACCTTGCCGATGGCATCCGGGATCGAGAGGATCTGCTTGGGGCCGAACCCGGTGGGGTTGGCGCCGCGGATGCCGATGAGCTGAGCGGCGAGCTCATCGACCGGCACGTTGTACTGGAGCGCCAGGCTGATGAGCCGGCCGATCCCCTCGGACAGGCTGTTCAGGGTGCCGCCCGAGCGGCCCACGTTGGTCACGACCTCGCGGATGCCCTGCTCGTCGTAGTTGACGGTGGTGTAGAGCTTGCCGTCGCCGGTCATGGTCACCCGGGTGTAGCCATAGAGGTCCTCCGAGCGGACGCGGGGCAAAGGAGCCATGCGCACCACCTCGGGCTGAAGCTCGGTCTTGGCCTCGACCTTGGTCTCCGCCTTGGGCTCGGCCTTCGCCACGCTCAGGGGCTGGAACTGCCGGCTGTTGTTGCGGTAGATCGTGATGCCCTTGCAGTGGGTCCGCCAGGCGAGCGAGTAGGCCGTCTCGACGTCCTCGAGGGTCGCGTCCTCGGAGAAGTTGATGGTCTTCGAGGTGGCCGAGTCGTTGTACTTCTGGAAGGCCGCCTGGATCATGACGTGCTCGGACGGGGTGATGTCGTGCGCCGTCACGAAGGTCTCGAGGGCGCTCAGCGGCAGGTCGAAGCCGTCCAGCCCGAGCAGGCTGCCGTGGTTCGCCTCGACGGCCTCCATGAGCGCTTCCGAGTAGTAGCCGTGCGCCTTGGCATGGTCGAGGAAGATCTTGTCCACGTCGACCATGTGCGTGTCGGCCTGCCAGCGCTTGAAGGCCAGGGCGAAGACCGGCTCGCAGCCGCCCGAGGTGTCCGCGATGATCGAGATGGTGCCGGTGGGCGCGATGGTCGTGGTGGTCGAGTTGCGGATGCCGTGGGCCTCCACCTCGCGCACCAGGGCCGCGTAGTTCGCCAGGGGGTGGCGGTGCTCGTGGCGATCGCGCTCCAGGAAGAGCCGCTCGAAGAAGGCGTTCGACTCCGCCTCGTGGCCGTTACGGCCAGGGAACTGACCGCGGAGCTTGGAGAGCTCGATGGAGGCGACCTTCGACTCGAAGTCGATGAAGCTGAACAGCTCCTCGGAGAGCTTGAAGGAGGCCTCGGAGCCGTAGCCGATGCCGAGGCGGAACAGCATGCGGGCGAAGCCCATCACGCCGAGCCCGATCTTGCGGGTGGCGAGGGTGACGTCGCGGATCTCGGGGATCGGGTAGTGGTTGGCGTCGATGACGTTGTCCAGGAGGTGGGTGCTGACGTGCACCGCGGTGCGCAGGCGATCCCAGTCGATGCTGGCCGCACCGGCCGCGTCGGTCACCACGAAGTTCTCGACGTTGATCGAGCCCAGGTTGCAGCTCTCGTAGGGGATGAGGGGCTGCTCGCCGCAGGGGTTGGTCGACTCGTAGCCGCCCATCCAGGGCACGGGGCAGTAGCGGTTCATGCGATCGATGAAGACCACGCCGGGCTCGCCGGTGTTCCAGGCGCGCTGGATGATCTCGCGCCACACCATGCGCGCCTCGAGGGTGCCCACCACCTCACCCGAGCGGGGATTATGCAGGTGGTAGTGCTTGTCGGCCTCGAGGGCCTCCATGAAGGCGTCGGTGACGGCCACCGAGATGTTGAAGTTGGTGAGCTTGCTGAGGTCTTCCTTGTGGCGGATGAAGTCCAGGATGTCCGGATGATCGACCCGCAGGATGCCCATGTTGGCGCCGCGGCGCATGCCGCCCTGCTTGATGGACTCGGTGGCGGCGTTGAAGACGTCCATGAAGCTGACCGGACCCGAGCTCACGCCCTTGGTGGACTGGACCAGGTCGTTCTTGGGACGCAGGCGGCTGAAGGCGAAGCCCGTGCCACCACCGGTCTGGTGGATCAAGGCCGCGTGCTTGATGGTCTCGAAGATGCCGCCCAGGTCATCGGGCACCGGCAGAACGAAGCAAGCGCTGAGCTGACCGGTGCGGGTGCCGGCGTTGGCCAACGTCGGCGAGTTGGGCAGGAAGTCCAGCCCGTACATGAGGTCGTAGAAGCGCTCGGTGGTCGCCTGGACCTCGGCGTCGGTGGCGCCGTAGTGGGCGTCGATCTCCGCCAGGGTCGAAGCCACGCGCTGGAAGAGGTTCTCGGGGGTCTCGCAGACCGCCCCGCTCTCGTCCTTGCGCAGGTAGCGCTTCTCTAGAACCGTAACCGCGTTCTTGCTCAGCATGAAGGTCTCCTACACGTTTGCGAGGGGAAAAGCTATTGAATTGCCGGGTGGTTTTGGAAGGATTGGCCGAAGGCAGCCGGGGTGCGAACCTAGCGGTAGTCCGTCGTGACGACGTTCTTGGTCATGAAGGGCGAACTGGGGTTCGGCACCGGATATCCACATGCTTGTCCACAGGATATCCACACTATATCTAGCGCCCTCTCAAGCCTTGCTCACTATAACACCCCTATATGGCCGTGTCCAGCGAGTAAATGGCCGGTTATTGTCAAGCACCTTCATCCAAAAGCTACAAAATGATGCATATACATTCAACTTTTTTTAAGCAACGGGAAATGCACCACCCTATTGGCAAATCGCGGTAGCTTCTTCTCAGTAAACGACCTAGTGCCTTATTGCTCCAAATGGCATAGTGAGAGCATCCTAACTTACCTGAATTTCGGCAGTTATCGCGTTGCTTCGCTTTAGACAAGGCGCCTTGACAGTTATAACCCACTGTCTTCACCCTGCCTTATTGTCTTACCAGCGTGTCACCAGAGCGCACATGGCATGCCTGGATCCGCCTGGAACGTGACTCGATACCGCCAGACGCCACCATGGATCATCGACTGCCAAATCACGGCAGCGGCCGTCGTCGGCCTCCGACCATGGCGTTATGTTGATCGGGAACTCAACCGCCCCCCGGGGCGTCCAAGAGATCGATAAGCCGCTGTCAAGGAGGGTTGTCACTCCGTGCGGCTCCCATTAATTCTCGATTAAACGACTTGCCAAGCTTCGGAAGGTGATTCATAATTTTTATGAAGGGTTTTATGCTTTGTGCCCAAGAGAGAGAAGGACGGTTCCCGCAATGGTGAAATGGTTAGCCTCTCTGCTTAGCGCGATTCGCACCCTCTGGCGTTCGCCCAAGGTTGCTGATCCAGGCTATACCTGGGTCCCCGATTCGCCCTCCCAGCTCATTTCCGCCTGGCACCAGGCCCGCAACTCTCAGTCGTTGGGTTTCATCCTCAACCAGGCGCGCATCTCCAAGGGCCTGAGCCTGCTGCAGCTGCAGACGGGTACCGGCATCAACGCCACCTACCTGGTCAAGCTGGAGCACAACCTCATCAACCAGCCCTCGATCTTCGTGCTGGTCCAGCTGGCCGAGGCCCTCGACCTGGATCTCAAGCAGGTGATCATGCGGCTCGATCCGCGGGCCTACAGCCCGGAGGATCTGCTGGCGCTCGAGCGCCGCTGGCGGCTGTGCCTCTTGGCCCAGCCCGGCAACCGCAACGGCATCCTCATGCTCGAGGCCATCTCGCTGCTCTGGGCTCAGACCAGCGCGCGCGCCTCGCGTTAGATTCTTCTAGTCCCAGCGCCCCGGGGTCTCCCGGGGCGCTTGCCTTTTGGGTGGGGGGGCGCTAGGCTCGGCCTATGGCCCATTTCGTCTACCTGTTGCGCTGCGCGGACGGCACCCTCTACACCGGCTACAGCACGGACGTCCTGCGGCGCCTGGCGACCCACAACGCGGGCAAGGGCGCAAAGTACACGCGATCGCGCCTGCCGGCGAGCCTCCTGGCGAGCTGGGAGTATCCCACCAAGGGCGAGGCCCTCTCAGCCGAGTACCGGCTGCGCCACCGCTCGCGCGCAGCCAAGCTCGCCGCCGCGGAGCGGTCGGAAGCTCCCTAGATCCAAGGCCAAACGCCCAAGACAGAAGAGTAAGATCACCTGGGAGCGCCGGCGCTCCCAGGTGGCTAAAGTGGTTGGACCAAGCTACCGAAGACCCGGCCTTCTTCCTGGCCCTCGACCAGCACCCTCCAGCGCTGGTTGGGGGCCGTCGTCTCGGCGGCCACCTCGACCTTGAGGCCGTGGGGCGTGTGGCCCGGCCGGCCCTCGTGCTGGGTGCGCTCGGTCAGGACCTCGACCTCCTGGCCGATGAAGCCCTCCTGCCAGCGGGACTGAACTTGATCGGCGATCGCCGCCAGCCGCGTCATGCGCTCGGCGATGACGTGCGGTGGCACCGCCTCCGCAAGGCCCGCCGCGTGGGTCCCCTCGCGCCTGGAATAGGGGAAGAGGTGCACGCCCGAGAAGCCGACCTCTTCGACCATCCGGCAGGTCTCGAGGAAGTCCTCCTCGGTCTCGCC
>DATNQJ010000556.1:0-2950 GCA_036704085.1 Stenomitos sp. | reverse complement strand
GGCCTTGGCCAGACGCACGTCCACCCAGCGCTCGGGGGTGTAGTCCCGGCCCCAGTTGGCGTTGACGAAGTGCATGTCGACCTCGTTGGGGCCGAGCACGAAGTTGGTCATATGGCGCACGGACTCGTCGGCGAGCAGCTGGTCCACCTGGAGGCCGATGGGGCCCACGTAGCCCGCCGCCGCGCCGGAGCGGACATGGACCTCCTCGTCGCTCGCCAGGCGGATCTCCATGGCGGCGAGGGAATTCTTGAGCTTGATCTCGTTGACCTCGAGGTCGCCCCGGATGAGGACGGCCACGAAGGAGACGTCGACCTGCCCGGCGTTGTCCGGATCCTCGGGCATGGTCTCGACGCGGTAGACGAGCGTCTTGACGATCTGGGCGGGGTCGACCTTGAGGAAGCTCGCGAGCTGCGCGATGGTCTTGGTGCCGGGGGTCGGCACCTTCTCGAGGGGCTTGGGCTCCTGGGGCGGCAGCTTCTTTAGGAGGTTCTCGACGTCCAGCGAGCTCTCGGCGCGCTCGACGTTGGCCGCGTAGTCGCAGTGGTTGCAGAAGAGCAGGTCGTTCTCACCGCCCGCGGTGTCGACCACGACCATGAACTCGTGGGCCGCCGAGCCGCCGATGGCCCCGACGTCGCTCTCCACCTTGCGGGTGGGCAGGCCGCAGCGCTCGAAGATGCGCGTGTAGGTGCGGCACATGACGTCGTAGGTCTCCTCCAGGCTCGCCTGGTCCACATGGAAGGAGTAGGCGTCCTTCATGATGAACTCGCGGCCGCGCAAGAGGCCGAAGCGGGGGCGGATTTCGTCGCGGAACTTGGCCTGGATCTGGTAGAGGTTGACGGGCAGCTGGCGGTAGCTACGCAGCTCGTCGCGGGCGATCGCCGTGACCGTCTCCTCGTGGGTGGGCCCCAGGAGCTCGTCCCGATCGTGGCGGTTCTTCAGGCGGAACATCTCCTTGCCGTAGACCTGCCAGCGACCGGACTCCATCCAGATCTCGGCCGGATTGAGGATGGGCATGCGCAGCTCGAGGGCCCCCGAGCGGTCCATCTCCTCGCGGACGATCTGCTCGACCTTGCGCGTGACGCGCCACATCATCGGATAGAGGTTGTACACGCCCGGCGTCAGCCGACGGATGAAGCCGGCGCGCAGCAACAGCTGGTGGCTGATGATTTCCGCCTCGGCGGGCACCTCGCGCAGGGTAGGCGCAAGCATCTGGGACATTTTCATGGACGACGTTCCTTCTCCAATTCCATGTGGCAAGGTCGTTGCGGGGCTCCCCATTATAGCGGAAAGCGGCGCATTCTAAGGAACACGTGACAAACGCACGACGCGCGCGGCCGTCTTGTGGCATGATGAAGCCATGTGGCGTTCGTTGTTGGTTGCAAGCTTGCTACTGGTGGCCCCGGCCGTCCCGGCCCGGGCCCAGGCCGTCGCGTCCCCTTCGGCCGCCCAGCCCACCGAGCCGCAGGCCCTCGTGCTGGCGCGGAGTGCGGCCGACGCGGTGACCACCGCCCTGGACCGGACGGCCGCCAACCTCGCGGCCATCCTCGAGACCCCCGCCCCCAAGTCCTCTAAGCCCATGTCCCTCCAGGTCTTCAGCAAGGGACGCCCCTTGCCGATCAAGCCCCTGGGCGTCAAGGGCGGGATCGCCGTCGACGCCGCCACTCGGGCCGAGCTGAAAGCGACTGGCCGCGCGGTTCGCTATGTGGCCCGGCCGCAGCCCCACTTCCTGGTGGCCGCCGAGACCCGCACCGGCCGCCGGCGCAGCCTGGGCGTCGAGATTCCCGTGCGCGACATGGCCCAGGCCCTGGACGGCGTTCGCCTGCCTGCCAACACCACCCTCGATCTGCTCTCGCGCGACGGCGACCAGCTCGCCCATCCCCAGCGGCCGCTGCCGCCCGAGGAGCGGGCGATCGCGGCCACCCTCGCGGGCGGCATGGAGCGCTCTTCCCGGGTGGGGGGCACGACCCTCGGCTACGCCCCGATCGCCGAGACGGGCATCGGGGTGCTCGTGCGCACCGCCGCGCCGGCGACGGCGACTCCCGTTCCGTCGGCGGTCGTGAGCCCCGCCATCATCGAGCCGACCGCAGCCCCCGCGCCCCCTGAGCCCGCCACGCGCCCCACCGTGCGCGTGAGCCGCCGGGAGGGACTCCTCATGGCGGCCGGGGGCCTTCTGGTCGCCCTCCTCTTCGGCCTCATCGGGTGGCTCCGGGGCCGGTGGCGCGCGCAACTGGCGGCGGCCGAAACCAAGGCCGAGACCCCCTCCCTGTCCAACGTGGCGCGCCTGGCCGCCGCAGTGGCGAGCGGACTGCCGGCCCTGCGCGAGTCGCTCGGCTCCGCCTCCCGGGCCCTGGATCGCGCCTTTCTGGTCGGGACCGGGAAGTCGCCACAGCTCTCCGAGGCCCACGACCTCGCCCAGGACGTCAGCGAGCAGGCCGAGGGCTTGCTCGAGCGGCTGGAGCAGGCCGCACGGCTCCAGCCCCCGCCCCTGCGGGACGTCTCGGCCCAGCTCACGCAGCTCGCCCTCGAGCTGGCCCTCGCCGCCGCCCAACCGGGGCGCCAGGACGAGGTGGTCAAGGCTGCCACGCGCCTCAAGGAGCTCGCTGCCGTCCTGCCGCAGCTAGAAGGCCAGAGCGAGGCGCCGTCCCTGCCTTACCTCGCCGAGCTCGCCGCCGCCCTCAAGGCCCGCTGCGAGCGCCTGGGCGGAGTGCTCGCCGCCGAGTCCGAAGAGGGCACGAGTCCCCAGCTCCAGATGGCCCGCGAGGCGCTCGAGAAGGCCGTGGCGCAGAGCAACCTCTTGGCCGACCGCGTCCGCACCCTCGAGCGGCACCTGCCCATCCCTGAAGATAACGTGTAGAAACGACCCGTTATCGGATTTTGGCCGTAAGATAGGGAGGCTCGTTGCTTCCTAGATGGGTCTGACTTGAACGTTCTGGTCGCTCTTGCCGTCCTG
>DATNQJ010000555.1:0-9095 GCA_036704085.1 Stenomitos sp. | reverse complement strand
GCGGGCTGATCCTTGCCGCCGAACTGGAAGGGCACGAGCACCATGGGCTTGGCGGCTGCCGTGAGCTCCGCCACGGTGGTCGCGCCCGCGCGCGACAGCACCAGGTCGGAGGCCGCGATCGCCACCGGCAGATCCTCGAGGTAGGGCACCAGGCGGTAGCGATCGCCCAGCTTGAGGCTCTCGGTCTGGGCCGCGACCTCGGCGAAGTCGCCCTTGCCCGCCACGTGTAGGATGCCCCAATCCGCGGCCTGCAGGAGCTCCGGCAGGGCCGAGACCAGGGCCCGGTTGATCGAGCGGGCCCCCAGGCTGCCGCCCGTCACGAGCAGAAGGTGCTCGGCATGAACGCCGAGCCGCTCGCGGGCCTCTTCCCGGTTCAGGGTGTAGACCTCCGAGCGGATGGGGTTGCCGAGGTTGACGGCCTTGCCCTTGGGGAAGTAGCGATCGCTTTCGGGGAAGGTCGTCATGACCTGGGTGGCGAAGCGGGACAGCACGCGGTTGGCGATGCCCGGAAAGACGTTCTGCTCGCAGATGAGGGCAGGCCGGCCCAGGCTCGCCGCGGCGAGGATGGCGGGCGCGCTCACGTAGCCGCCCGTGCCCACCACCACGTCGGGAGCCAGCTCCTGGATGACCCGGCGCGCGGCTCCCAGGGATCCGACGAGGGCCTTGAGGAAGCCCACGAGCTCCGGGCCCAGCTTGCGGGGCATCCCCCGCACGTCCACCGGGTAGAAGGGGTAGCCGGCCTGGGGCACCAGGGTCGCCTCGATGCGGCTGGGCGTCCCCATGAAGGCGATGGTCGCCTGGGGATCGCGCGCCCTGAGCTCCTCGGCGAGGGCCATGGCGGGGTAGAGGTGGCCGCCGGTGCCGCCGCCCGCGAAGAGCACTCTCATACGACATTCTCCCCGAGTTTCAGGAGCCGGAGCTGGACCTGGGTCTGCCGGCTGACGTTGAGGATGAGGCCCACCGAGAACAGGGTGATCATGAGGCTGGTGCCGCCCGCCGACAGGAAGGGCAGGGGAATGCCCGTGGTGGGCAGGCTGGCGGTGACCACACCGATGTTGACGAAGGCCTGGACCGAGATGAGCGTCGTGAGCCCGATGCACAAGAGCTGGTTGAAGGGGTTCTGCGAGCGCTTGGCGATGGCGAAGCCGCGCTGGGCGAAGAGCAGGAACAAGAGGACGAGCCCGAGGGTGCCCATGAGCCCGAACTCCTCGGCCAAGACCGCGAAGATGAAGTCCGCATGCTGGATGGGCAGGTAGAAGAGCTTCTGCTTGCCCTGGCCCCAGCCGGTGCCGAAGATCCCGCCCGAGCCGATGGCCAACAGCGACTGGATGAGCTGGAAGCCGATGTCGCGCGGGTACTTCCATGGGTCCATGAAGGCGAGCCAGCGCAGGCGCTGGTAGGGCGTGCTCAACGAGACGCCCATGACGCCGACGACGCCCGCGAGCATCCACGAGCCCATCTTCCAGGCCTTGGTGCCGTTGGCCCAGAACAGGGCGAAGCACGCGGTCGCCCCCATGAGGGTGGTGCCGAGGTCGGGCTGGAACAGGATGAGGCCCAGCATGCCCCCGATGGGCAGCATGAGCTGCCGGTGCTCCCGGGCGAGCTTCCAGCCGGACTCGGGGTGCCGCGCGAGGAAGTCCGCCACGAAGAGGACCAAGGCCAGCTTGGCGAGCTCCGAGGGCTGGAGGGTGAAGGGGCCCAGCTTGAGCCAGCGGGTCGCGCCGTACACGGAGACCCCGATGTGGGGGAGGTGCACGGCGATGAGCATGAAGGCCGTGGCGAGCATGGCGGGCTTGGCCCAGGTCCGGATGCGCTCGAGGGGCATAGCCGTGCCGAGCAGCATCGCGATGATGCCCAACAGGCCCCAGGCCACCTGCTTCTTGAAGAAGAACATGCTGTCGCGCATCTGGAACTGTGCGGCCGGAGCACTCGCCGAGAGCACCATCACGAACCCGATGACCATGAGCATCATGGTGATGATGAGCAGGGAGAGATCCGGCCGGCTGCGCCAGCCCTGGGCTCTACGCTCCGACGACATGGGAGTCGCCGGCGCGCTCGGCCGCTAGCTCGCGGACGAGGGTCTTGAAGATGCGCCCGCGCTCCTCGTAGTTGTTGAACATGTCGAAGCTGGTGCAGGCCGGGCTGAAGAGCACCACGCCGCCCTGGGGGGCATGGGCATGGGCGTCCCGGATGGCCGTGGCGAGGTCGGGGGCCATGGTGATGGCCTGGTAGCCGCCCGCGCGCAGGACCCGCTCGAAGTAGGGAGCGGCCTCGCCCAGGAGCACCACATGGGAGACCCGGTCGCTGATGGCCCGCACCATGGGATCGATGGCGCCACCCTTGTCGCGGCCGCCGGCGATCAGCACCAGGGGTTCGTCGAAGCTCTCGATGGCCTTGATGGTCGAGTCGTAGTTGGTGCCCTTGGAGTCGTTGAAGTACTGGACGCCCTCGAGGGTCAGGACCGGCTCGATGCGGTGCTCGACGGCCTTGAAGTCGCGGATGGCCCGGGCGATCGCCTCGGGCGCGAGGCCCAGGGCGACGCCGACGGCGCTGGCTGCCAGGCAGTTCTCGAGGTTGTGGGCGCCGCGCAGGGGGATGTCCGCCACGCTCACGATGGGCGTCGCGCCCTCCGGGGTGCGCGCGACGATCCAGCCGTCCGCGACGACGATCCCCTCCTCCAGCTCCGCGCGGCGCGAGAAGGCGAGCGAGCGGGCAGGCAGCGCTCCGATGAGCGGCTGGATGGCCGGGTCATCGGCATTCAGAATCGCCCAGTCCTCGGGGCCCTGCTTCGCAAACAGGCGCTTCTTGGCTTCCCAGTAGGCCTCGCGCGAGCCGTGGCGGTTGAGGTGGTCGTCCGAGAAGTTGATCCAGAGGGCCACATGGGGCTTGAAGTCCGAGACCGTCTCCAGCTGGAAGCTCGAGACCTCGGCCACCAGGAAGTCCGAGGGCTGGAGGGCCAAAGAGACGAGCGGGATGCCGATGTTGCCTCCGACCGGCGCGGTCTTGCCCGCGGTCTGGAGCATCTCGCCGATGAGCGTGGTGGTCGTCGTCTTGCCGTTGGTGCCCGTGATGGCCACGATGGGGGCCGAGCTCAGGCGGTAGGCGAGCTCGATCTCGCCGATCACCTCGACGCCGTCGGCCTCGGCCGCCTGCAGGATCGCGAGGTTCTTGGGCACGCCCGGGCTCACGATGATCATGTCGGCGTCCAGGCACGCGCTGGAATGGCCGCCCGTCTCCACCTGCACGCTGTCGGGGACGTGCGTGAGGATCTCCTTGAGGTCCTCTGCCGAGCGAACGTCGCTGAGGATGACGTCCGCGCCCTGCCCCTTGAGCACCTCCGCGCAGGCGATGCCCGAGCGCGCGATGCCGAGGATGGCGATTTTCTTGTCCTGCCAGTCAGTCATGACCTCTCCTTAGAGTAGGGCGATCGTGAGGATCGCCGCCAGGAGTCCGATGAGATAGAAGCGCTGGACGACCTTGGTCTCCTTCCAGCCGCTGAGTTCGAAGTGGTGGTGCAGGGGGCTCATCTTGAAGATGCGCTTGCCCGTCGTCTTGAAGGACGCGACCTGGAGGATGACCGAGAGGGTCTCGGCCACGAAGAGGGCTCCGATCGGAATCAGGAACAGCTCGAGCCGGCCCATGGCCGCGCACGCCGCGACGGCCCCGCCCAAGGCGAGGCTGCCCGTGTCGCCCATGAACACCTGGGCCGGGTGCGAGTTGAACCACAAAAAGCCGAGGCAGCCGCCGATGAGCGCCAACAGTAGCACCGTGATGCTGCCCAACGAGGCAAAGGTCGCATACTGGCTCAGCATGAAGGCGAGCCCCGCGAAGGCGATGGCACTGGTGCCCGCCGCGAGGCCGTCCAGGCCGTCCGTCAGGTTGACGGCATTGGTGGTCGCCGCGATGACGAGCACCAAGAGCGGGTAGTAGGCGAAGCCGAGGTCCCAGCTCGCGTGCGAGATCGGCAGCACGAGGCTGGTGCCGTGGCCCGTGAGGGCGAGATAGACCGCGAACAGGACGCCCACCAGGATCACCCCGCCCATCTTCTGGCGGGCGGTGAGGCCCTTGTTCGACTTGCGCTTGATGATCAGGTAGTCGTCCAGCCAGCCGAAGAAGCCGCACCCCAGGATGACGCCGATCACCGCGAGCAGGTCGGGGGGGACGCTGCCCTGCACGGCCTCGACGAGGATGGCCGTGACGATCGCCGGCAGCACGATGATCCAGCCGCCCATGGTGGGCGTGCCGGCCTTGGCATGGTGGGACTGGGGACCCTCTTCCCGGATGCTCTGCCCCACCTTCCAGCGGCGCAGGTAGTCGATGAAGGGATAGCCCATGGCAATGGCGAGCGCCATGCTGAGGACGACGGTCAGGGCGAGGGGTAAGTGGGTCAAGCGTGGCCTCCCAGGCGGGCTTCGAGGGCGGTGAGGATGTCCTCCATGCGCGTCGAGCGCGAGCCCTTGAGGAACACGCGATCGCCTGGCTTCACGTACTCCAGGAGGGCCGTCACGAGCTCGTCCTTGGTCGCGAAGTGCTCCGCCTTGCCAGGTGCCTGATCCGCGATCCAGCGGGCCTTCTCGCCGACCGTGAAGAGCTTGGCCACCTCCGAGTCGCGCACGGCATCGCCCACCGAGCGGTGGCCCACCTCGGCGTAGGTGCCGAGCTCGGCCATCTCGCCGAGCACGGCCACCCGGCGACCGGCGCAAGGCTCCTGGCAGAAGCCGGCCAGGGACGCCCGGACGGACTCGGGGTTGGCATTGTAGGTCTCGTCGACGACCTCGACGTCGCCGAGCTTGACGACCCGGGCGCGGCCGGGCAGCTCCGCGGGCTCGAGGTCGACCGCTTCGGGCAGGGTGAAGCCCAACAGGCGCGCCACGGCGATGGCCGCGAGCGCGTTCAGCTGGTGATGCGGCCCTGCCATGGGCAGGGTGAGGCGGGTGGATCCCGCGGGCACCTGTTCGCTCGCCTTCCAGTGGGCGATGAAGGTGCGGCCCGTGCCCTCGGCCCACACGGTGGCGTTGGGGTCGCGCAGGCTGTAGGTCGTCACGGGCCCCGGATGGTCGAGGCCCTCCTTCATGACCAGGGGGTCGTCCCCGTTGAGGACGGCCGTCATGGCCGGGCCGCCCACGCGCAACAGCTCGCCCTTGGCCTTTGCGATCGCTTCCTGGGTTCCCAGGCGCTCGATGTGGGCGGTGCCGACGTTGGTGATGACGCCGATGTTCGGGCGGGCGACGCTCGCGAGGTAGGCGATCTCCCCCGGGCCGCGCATGCCCATCTCGACGATGCAAGCCTCGTCGCCGGGCCGCATGGAGAGCAGGGTCTTGGGGACGCCGACCTCGTTGTTGTAGTTGGCGTGGCTCTTGCCCACCTGGAGGAAGCGCCCGAGGACGGCTGCGATCATCTCCTTGGTGGACGTCTTGCCGGACGAGCCCGTCACGGCGATGACGGCGAGCCCCAGGTGCTCGCGCCAGTGGCGGGCGATGTCCCCGTAGGCCGCGAGCGTGTCCTCGACCCGGACGGCGCCCTTACCCGCGGGTACGGTGACGCCATCCCGACCGATCAGAAAGGCGCTCGCTCCCTTCTGGGCGGCCTGCTCGATGAAGGTGTGCCCGTCGAAGCGCTCCCCCTTGAGGGGGATGAAGAGCGCCCCCGGCTCGATGGCCCGGGTGTCGGTGGTCACGCCGCTGAAGGCGAGATCGCTCTTGCCCGTAAGCAGCTTGCCGCCGGTGGCCTTGAGGACCAGGTCGAGGGTCAGGCTCATGGCGTGACCGTCCTGGCCTGGATGGCCTCGCGGGCGACCTCGCGGTCGTCGAAGGGCAGGGTCCGGTCGCCGATGATCTGGTAGGTCTCGTGGCCCTTGCCCGCGATGACGACCACGTCCTGCGGCTTGGCGGCCTCGATGGCCCGGCGGATGGCCTCGGCGCGGTCGACCAGGGACTCGTAGGGACCCGCAATCCCGCTTGCGACCTGCCGCATGATCTCCTGGGGGTCCTCCGAGCGCGGGTTGTCCGAGGTCAAGTAGACCCGGTCCGCCAGCTCCGAGGCGATACGGCCCATCTGGGGGCGCTTGGTGGCGTCGCGATCGCCGCCGCACCCGAAGACTACCGACAGGTCGCCGCGGGTGAAGGCGCGGGCCGTCTTGAGGACGTTCTCAAGCCCGTCCGGGGTGTGGGCGTAGTCCACGAGCACCGTGAAGGGGTTGTCCGGGGTGGTGACGACCTCGACCCGGCCGGGCACGCCGCGCATGCGGCCGAGGCCACGCGCGATGGACGGCAAATCGACGCCGAGCGCCAGGGCGGCGCCGGCTGCAGCCAGCGCGTTGGAGACGTTGAAGAGGCCCGGCAGGCGCAGGGACACGCTCACGCTGCCTGCGGGCGTGACGAGCGTGAAGCTCGAGCCGCCCGGATGCATGTCGAGCCCCTCGGCGTGCAGATCCGCGGGCTGGCCCTGGGCCGAGTAGGTCAAGACCGGAGCGGTGCTCGCCTGGATGAAGCGCTCGGCCGCGGGGTCGTCGCGGTTGATGACCGCACGGCCCTCGGGCGGCAGGTTCTCGAAGAGCTTGGCCTTGGCCTCGCCGTAGGCCTCCATGGTCAGGTGGTAGTCGAGGTGATCGACCGTGAGGTTGGTGAACACGCCCACCTTGAAGGCGGTGCAGGCGACGCGGGCCTGGTCGAGGGCGTGCGAGCTGACTTCCATCACCACCGAGTCGACGCCCGCCCGCTTCATCTGGGCGAAGATCGCCTGCAGCTCGAGGGCCTGGGGGGTGGTGTGGCCCGTCTCGATGACCCCGCCCGAGAAGCGGCTGCCCAGGGTGCCGATGAGGCCCGTGGTCTGCCCGGCCTCTTGCAGGATGGCCTCGATGAGGTGGGTGGTCGTCGTCTTGCCGTTGGTGCCCGTCACGCCCACCACCGCGAGCGCGCCCGACGGGTGGCGATAGAAGCGATCGGCGAGCTGGGCGAGCACCAGGCGGCCGTCTTCGACCGGGAAGGTGGGCAGGCCGAGGTCGCGTCCGGTGCGCTGGTGCCAGCCGGCGTCCACCACCACGGCGCTGGCCCCCTTGGCGATCGCCTCGTCCAGGCGGTCGTGGGCGTCGACCCGGGCGCCCTTGAGGGCGACGAAGACGTGGCCGGGTTCGACCCGGCGGGTGTCGTAGGCCACCCCGGTGGCCTCACCCGGAAGGGCGCGGCCGGTGGCCTCGGTAAAGCCTGCCATCAGCTCAGTGAGAAGCATGGGCCGTCACTTTCTGGTCGAGGGGAACGTACGGCATGATGCCCAGGTAGGGTAGCGTCTGGCTGACCACCGCCTTGAACAAGGGGGCAGCCGTCGCGGCCGCGAAGTGGGCATTCTGGGGGCTGTCTAGCAACGCAAGCACGACGAGTTGCGGCCTTTCTGCTGGAGCAAATCCCAAGAAGGAGGCATAGACGTCGGAGGTATACCCGCCGCCCGAGGCACGCGACTTGTTCGCGGTGCCCGTCTTGCCCGCCACATTATACCCCGGGACCCGCGCCGATGTCCCGGTTCCGCTGTCCACGACCTGCTGCAGCATGGTCAGCACCTGGTGCGAGACCGCGGGCGAGATGACCTGGCTGGCGGTGGCGACCGGAAACTCCTGGAGGACCTTTCCGTCCGGGCTCACCACCTTGTCGATGATGCGCGGCGCATGCAGCCGGCCCTCGTCCGCGACGGCGGTGGCGGCCGTGAGGATCTGGAGGGGCGTCACCGAGAGGCCGTAGCCGTAGGAGATGGAGCCTTGCCGGACGTTCGGCCACGGCAGGGGCGGCAACAGGCCCTTGCTCTCGCCCCGGATGCCCGAGTCCGTGACCGAGCCGAAGCCGAAGCGGGTCAGCATGGTGCGGTGGAAGGTTTCGGGCATGCGCAGGCCCACCTGCAGGGCGCCGACGTTGGAGGAGACCTCCAGGATCTGGCCCGGCGTCAGCTGGCGGATGCCCGGAGGGGCGCCGTGGTCCGAGATGGTGTGCTTGCCCATCTTGAGGGTGGGCGGGCAGGGGAAGGTGGTCTGCGGCGAGACGACCCCTGCCTGCAGGGCGGAGGCCACCGTGAAGACCTTGATGGTCGAGCCCGGCTCGTAGACGTCCTGAGCGACCCAGTTCTTGATGAGCTCCCAGTGGGCGTCGCGGTAGTGGTTGGGATCGAACGAGGGCAAGGTCGCGTAGGCGAGGACGTTGCCGTTCTGCGCGTTCATGACGAGCACGGCCCCGCGCTTGGCCTTGAGCTGCTCGATGGAGTGCGCGAGCTCCCGCTCGGCGATGTGCTGGACCGTCTCGTCCAGGGTCAGGACCACCCGCGCGCCGTCGGCCAAGAGCGTCCGGAGGGGCGAGCCCCCATTCTCGCGCAGGATCTCGCGGCCGCGCGCGTCCACCTGCACGAAGAGCTTCTGGGAGCCGCCGCGCAGGACGGTGTCGAAGTAGCGCTCGATGCCGGCCAGGCCCTGGTTGTCGACGCCGACGAAGCCGATGAGCGGAGCCGCGAGGGTGTCCTTGGGATAGATCCGCTTGGACTCGCGAACCACGCCGATGCCCGGGATCTTGAGCGCCTTGACGGCCTGGCCGACTTCCTCCTCTTGCTGGCGGGCGATCCAGCGCCAGTGACGGCCCTGGAGCCCCTTCTCGAGGTCCGCCGCGTTCATCTTGAGCACCGGGGCGAGCCGCGCGGCGATCTGGGCGGGGTCCATGTCGAAGTCGACGGGCTGGGCGTAGACGGAGGCGGCGTCCACCGAGACGGCCAGCTCCTTGCCGTTGCGATCGACGATCTCGCCGCGCACCGAGGCCAGGTCGATCTCGCGGGTGCGCTGCTCGCGCGCGAGCGCCGTCAGGTGCGGGGCCTGGAAGACTTGCAGGTAGGTGAGTCGGCCGATGAGGGCCAGGGCGCCACAGGCGAGAGCGCCGTAGATCCAGCTGCTACGGGCACGGATGGTTTGGGTGCGCGCCATGCTCTAGTAGGCCTCGGGGACTCCAAAGGTCGGCATGGCCACGTGGACCACGCTCTGGGGGACGGCCGGCGGCGCGGGCAAGAGCCAGGGGCTCTGGCCGGACGCCATGTGAAGCTCGGCGATCGCCCGTCCCTCGACCCGATCCGGG
>DATNQJ010000554.1:0-7658 GCA_036704085.1 Stenomitos sp. | reverse complement strand
TGGCCCCTCGATACGCGGATCGGGGGGCCCTCTGCTGGGTGGGAACCTTTGTCCGCTTGGACGGGTCTTCACCTGGGCGGCTTATGCAAAGAGAGGGGGAGCGATGGGCTCCGAGTTTTGGGTTTCGCTGGTCAACATCGTCATCATCGACCTGGTCCTGTCGGGGGACAACGCGGTCGTCATTGCCATGGCCGTCCAGCACCTGCCGCCCGGGATCCGGACCCGGGCCTCCGTCGTGGGGGCCTTGGGCGCGGTCGGCCTGCGGGTGGCCTTTGCGAGCCTGGTGGCCCTCGTGACGGGCGTCCCGCTCTTGCAGGCGCTGGGAGCCCTGGCGCTCTTCTGGATCGCCTACCATCTCCTGGTCGAGAAGGAAGAGGACGTGCACTCCCAGCATGAGATCCACGGCTTCTGGGAGGCCGTCCGGATCATCATCCTCGCGGACCTCGTCATGAGCCTCGACAACGTGCTCGCGGTCGGCGGGGCGGCGCATGGCCACCTCGGCCTCTTGATCTTCGGGTTGGCCGTGAGCATTCCTCTGGTGCTTTTCGGGAGCTCCGTCCTGACGGCCCTGCTCAAGAAGTGGCCGGTGCTCTCGTACGTGGGATCGGGCGTGCTCGCCTGGACGGCCGGCCGGATGCTGGTCCACGACCGGTGGCTCCACGAGTGGATCGAGGGGATGGGCCTCACGACCCTCGACGACTTCTTCCCGATGATCGGCACGGCCGCGGTGGTGGGGGCCGGCTACTGGTTCGGCCACCGCAGGCATGCTCGCGAGAACGCCCTGGAGTTCGGCGCCTAGCGTTTGTTCAAAATGAACAAAGATTTTAAGCAAGCTAAACGTAATCCGAACGCAACACTCGCCGTCTTGAGGTACAAGAGAACCAGCGGAACGCAATCGGGCGTTCGAACGAGTGAAAAGGGGCAAGACGATGAACGAGCAAACCAACAACGAGGTTCAGGAGCTCTCGCTGGAAGAAGCCGCGCAGGTCAAGGGTGGTGGGTTCTGGTCCTGGCTGTTCGGCGGATCGTCAAATCAGTACGTGTACGGCAAGAGCAAGGGCGGCGGCAGCAACTACGCCTAGATCCCTCACTGCCGGAACGCACTCGGATCGCAGAAAGGGACGCTGCATGATCGAACGCAAGCTCGAAGAGGTGCAGGAACTCTCGCTGGAAGAAGCCACGCAGGTCAAGGGAGGCTTTGGATTCGTCTCCTGGTTGGCCGGCAAGGGCCGCGGAGGCGGTGACAACCTCGCCACGGAGGCCTACCTCTCGTAGACCCCTGTCAGGACTCATGACCCGGCCCGGAGCGATCCGGGCCGGGTCTTCTGCATGGCGGCCCGTCCAGAAGGACGGGCCGCCCACTGTTTGATAACCAAGGGTTTGCGGTACATTGGCTTGGCTCAACACGGGCCAGGGCCCCACTTGAAAGGAACTAGATCCCTCGTCCGGGTTGGGACAGGAGCGTCATGGTCGCCAGTGATGTCATCGAGCGGCTGATTTCCGAGATCAGCGAGATCTCGGTCTTCTCCATGCTGTCTCGGCAGCAGATCCAGGCGCTGCTCGACCATCTCAAGATCGTGCCCTATTCCTTCGGGGATCTGGTCTGCGAGGAAGGGCAGGCGGCCGACACCCTCTACCTGGTCGTCAAGGGTTCGCTCAAGCAGTTCTCGGTCGCCGGCGGGGAGGAGCGGAGCGTCGGCCAGGTGCAGCGGGGCCAGACGGCCAACCTGCGCGCGGTGCTCGTCGACGGCATCAACACCTACGGGATGCGGGCCAGCGAGGACTGCTCGCTGATCCAGGTTCCCGCCGCCCTCTTCGTCGAGACCCTGGACCTCGACCCGAAGCTCAGGCGCTATCTCGAGCGCCTCACCATCGAGCGATCGCTCCAGACCTTCCGCCGCCTGCTCCAGGCCAACGACATCCCCTTCCCCATCGTCAAGGACCTGATCGCCTCGCTCGAGGAGCGCGAGACCGCCCCGGGCCAGGTCATCGTCGCCCAGGGGGGCGTGCCGGACGGCCTCTACATCGTGCGCAGCGGTCGCTGCCGGATCTCGGTCGAGACCAGCGCCGACAACGGCCAGCTCGTGGGCTACTACGAAGAGGGCCAGTTCTTCGGCACCGAGTGTCTGCTCGAGCGCCTGCAGTCCCTGCAGACGGTGACGGCCGACCGCGAGACGACCGTGTTCTGGTTGGCGCCGGACGTCTTCCGGATGAACGCGATCAACGCCCCGCTCCTGCTCAAGCTCTTCAATCGCAAGGAGCTGTTGCGCACGCGGCAGGGGGGCGAGGCCACGGCCTCCAGCGAAAAGCTGCTCGAGCGCTGGATCGAGCAGGGCAGCTCGGAGGCGGGCGACGAGACCCACCTGGTCGACTCCATCCTCGAGCGCATCAACGAGCTGGCAGAGGTCGCCGACGTCGCCCCCGAGCTGCCGGCGGCCCCGGAGCGGCCCGCTCCTGCGGACGAGCCGTCCGCCGAGGCCCTCCCCCCGCGGCGGACCCGCCGCCGAAAGCGCTCGGCCGACCGTCCGGATCCCGAGCTCGAGTTCGAGCGCCAGCAGGCCCGCAAGAAGCGTTACATCCACGTCCGCCAGCGCGACGAGATGGACTGCGGCGCGGCGTGCCTGGCGATGATCTCGCAGTACTACGGGCAGGACCTCGGCCTCAGGTACTTCCGCGACGCCGCCCAGGTCTCCAAGGATGGGACCTCCCTGTTGGCGCTCGCCGGTGCCGCCGAGCAGGCGGGCTTCACGACCAAGGGGGTGCGGCTGTCCGCCTCGGCCCTTCAGAAAGTTACGCTCCCGGCCGTCGCGCACTTCGGCTACCACTTCGTGGTCCTCTACGGGGTCGACGCCGGAGGCGTGACCATCGCCGATCCGGCCCGGACGATCGAGCGCCTGAGCTTCGAGGAGCTCGAGAAGCGGTGGGATGGCATCCTGCTGTTGCTCGAGCCGACCCCGCGGCTCTACACCCATCGCCCCGAGAAGCGCTCCACGTATCGCCGCTATCTCGCCATCGCCAAGCCCTACATGGGGCTGGTGAAGGACACGCTGCTCGCCTCCTTCCTGCTCAGCCTCCTGGCCCTCTCGGTGCCGCTCTTCAGCCAGGTCGTGCTCGACAAGGTGGTGGTGCACCAGTCGCAGGATCTGCTCAACCTCATCGGCCTGGGGATGCTCGTCGCGGTGGTCTTCCAGATGCTGGCCGAGGCGAGCCGCACCTACCTGGTCGGCTACGTGTCGATGAAGCTGGACATCGCCCTTTCCAAGTACTTCTACCGGCATGTCCTGCGCTTGCCGATGCGCTTCTTCGCCAACCATCGGGTCGGCGACATCACCACGCGCATGGGCGAGGTGGAGGGCATCCGCTCCTTTTTGACGCATGGGGCGGTGGGCACGGTGCTCGACGCGATCATGCTGATCGTGTACGTCGCCATCCTCGTCTACTACGACTGGCGGCTGATCTTCCTGGTCATCGGCTTTGCCTTGCCACTCTTCCTGTTGGTCCGTTTCCTCACCCCCAGGCTCCAGGCCACCTACCTCCACATGGCCGAGCAGCGGGGCGTGGCCTCTTCTCGCCTGGTGGAGCAGGTCTCGGCCATCGGCATCATCAAGGCGCTCGCCGCGGAAGACATCGCGCGCTGGCGCTGGGAGAAGGTGTTCGAGGGCGTGGCCGGGCTGCAGTTCAAGCTGATCAAGCTCGGCCTGGTCATGTCCACCGCCGGCCACGGCTTGATGCAGCTGGGCAACCTCGTCATCCTCTACATCGGGGCGAAGATGGTCCTTGCAGGCACCCTCTCGGTGGGCCAGCTGATCGCCCTGGTCTCGATCTTCGGCAGCATCATGCAGCCGGTCTTCCGCATCACCTCGGAGTGGAGCGAGTTCCAGGAGCTCAAGGTGCGCCTGCAGCGCCTCGACGACGTCTTCGAGACGGCCCCCGAGAGCGGCCCGCGCCGCTCGCCGATCCGCTCCGCGGTCCTCAAGGGCCATGTCCGCTTCGAGAACGTCTCGTTCTCCTACAAGGGGTCCAGCGGTCCGATGGTCCTCAAGGATCTGAACATGGAGGTCTTCCCGGGCCAGATGGTCGCCCTGGTGGGGCGGAGCGGCTCCGGCAAGTCCACCCTGGCCCAGCTCGTCAACCGCCTCTTCGATCCGAACGACGGGCGGATCCTGTTCGACGGCTTCGACGCGCGCGAGATCCCGCTCGCCCTCCTGCGCCGTCACATCGGCATCGTCATGCAGGAGAACACCCTGTTCAGCGGGACGATCCTCGAGAACATCGCCTATGGGGACGACGATCCCGACCTGAGCCGCGTCATCGAGGCCGCCACGCTGGCGAACGCCCACACCTTCATCACCAAGCTGCCCTCGGGCTACGGGACCCAGCTCGCCGAGGGGGGACTCGGCCTCTCGGGCGGCCAGAAGCAGCGCATCGCCATTGCCCGGGCCCTCTATCACGACCCCAAGGTGCTCATCATGGACGAGGCGACCAGCGCCCTGGACGCCGAGTCCGAGCAGGCGATCATGGCCAACTTCAAGGCCATCGTGCAGGGGCGCACGGCGATCCTCATCGCCCACCGCCTCAACACCATCATGAACGCCGACCAGGTCTTCGTGCTGGACGAGGGGCAGATCGTCGAGGCGGGGACCCATCGCCAGCTCATGCAGAAGCATGGGATGTACTACAACCTCTTTAGCCAGCAGCTCAACCTGTGAGCGAGGATCCCATGAGCCAGAGCCCGACCCAGGTCCCCCCTCCCGATCAGCAGTCGCCCAACGGCAAGCTGTCTGCGGGCCGTGTCGGCTACTACTTCGAGCCCTCCGAGGGGACCTTCGAGGAGATCCCGCTCATCGTGGCTCGGGCCCCCCTCTACCTCATGGTCGGGCTCCTGCTGATCGGCACCCTGTTCGCGGTGTTCGCCAAGATCGACCAGATCGTGGACGGGCGCGCGACCCTCATGCCGCAGGGCAAGGTCTGGAACCTGCAGACCCAGGCGGGCGGGAAGGTGACGTCGATCCTCGTCCGGGAGGGCGAGCCGGTCACGCGGGGCCAGCTCATGGTGCGCTTCGACAAGGAGCTCTCCCCGGAGAGCCTGCAGCTCCTGCGTCAGGAGGTCCAGGCGGCGAGCCGCGCCATCACGCAGACGGAAGGGGGAAGCCCCGGGACCCTGGAGCTGGAGCGCCGCTTCGATCTGATCCACGCGACGGTCCTCTCGGCCTCGCTGCAGGATCTCCTGGTGCAGTACAGCAAGGCGCGGCTGGCCTTCATCGAGGCGAACCGGACCCTGCTTGCGACCATCCCACAGGAGGAGCGGGCCCTCGGCGCCCAGCGCCGCGCGCTCAACGACAAGCTCTCCATCACCGGGGAGATGCAGGCGAAGGGCCGCCTCATCCAGTCGGCCCGCTCGCGGGAGCTCGCGGCCCAGCTCTCCGCCAAGGAGCTGGAGACCGCGCGCATGGAGCGGGATCTCGGCACGGCGCGCCAGCGGCTCGCTCACTACCAGGAGCTGAGGACCAAGAAGCTCATCCGCGAGGAGGAGGTGACCGCGGCCGAGCGCGAGGTCGACCAGCTGCAGACCGGCCTCCAGGTGGCGCGGAAGGACATCGAGCGGCTGCGGCGGTCGGAGGCGATCGCCCGGACGGAGTCCTCGACCCAGATCGACACCCTGCGCATCGACGCGGCCAACACCCAGGCCTCCCTCCAGGATTCCGAGAACCGGCTGGCCCGCCTCAAGAGCGACGCGCTGGCCGACTTCGAGCGGGCTCGCACCGACTTCTCCAACCTGGTCTTCCTGCTCAAGCAGAGGCTCGATCTGCTCAACCAGCAGGCGGACTTCATCGCGCCGGTGGACGGCATCCTCACCACCTTGAAGGTGCACAACGCGGGCGAGTTCGTGAGCCCCGGCCAGCTACTCGCGACCCTGGCCCCCAAGAACGCGGGGCTGGGGGCCGAGATCACCATCGCCAACAAGAACATCGGTCTGATCCGGGAGGGGATGCCGGTCAAGTTCAAGCTGAACGCCTTCCCCTACCAGGACTACGGGGTCCTCACGGGCCGGATCGTCCAGATTCCCCAGGACATCGACGAGAAGCAGGGCGACTACCAGGTGCTCGCGGCCCTGGACCGGAGCACCATCCGGACCGAGCGAGGCGAGGTCCCCTTGCGCTACGGCATGGTCGCGACCGCCGAGGTCATCACCGAGCAGAAGCGCCTCTTGGCCGTCATGCTCGAGCCGTTCCGGAAGAAGGCCAAGTATGCGCCCTAGCGCCCTGGGCCTGGCGCTCGTCTTGGTCCTGGGGGCCGCCGGCTCGGCTGTGGCCAAGGAGCTGAGCCTCACGGAGGCCCGCACCCTCCTGAGCGACCACTCGGCCAAGCTGCGGAGCGATCGCGAGGCCCTGGCCACGGCCGAGGCCGGGATCGAGGCGGCCTTCGGAGCGTTCGTGCCGCGCTGGAGCGCCGCCTACGGCGTGCCCCAGGGCGACGGTGCGCAGCTCTCCACCCAGCCCACCACGGGGCTCATCAGCAACGCCCTGCGGATGCCCCTGCCGGTCGGCGGAGGCGAGCTCGCGCTCTCGACGGCGGCCCTCACCCCCTTCAATCCCCTGGGCAGTTCCGCCACCTCCTCGGTAGATGCGGGCCACAGCGGGGCGATGCAATTGCTCTGGAAGCAGCCCCTCTTGCGGGGCGGGCGCTGGAGCGGGCTCGCCGATCGCTGGCAGGAGGCGGCATGGCTGCGGGATGCCCAGCGGGCGAAGCTGGAGGAGAGCCGTCTCCAGGAGAACCTGAGCCTGGAGCAGGCCTACTGGAACCTGGTGCTACGCCAGGCGACCGTCCGGCTCCTCGAGGAGGAGGTCGACCGGGCGCGCACCAACCACCGGGCCGTGAGCGAGCGGGTCAAGGCCCGGCTTGCCGCCGAGTTCGAGCTGTTCGAGACCGAGCAGACCATCGCCCAGTTCCAGGCCCAGCTCGCCGAGGCCCAGCAGGAAGCGGATGCCGCCGAGGCCGCCCTGGTGACGGTCATGGGGATCCGCCCCGGGCCCGATCGGATCCAGCCCACCGAGGCGCTCGACGCGGTGGAGACCGCCTCGCCCCTCGCGCCGGAGGCCCTGGTGGCCGACGCCCTGCGCCGGCGGCCGGAGCTGGTGGCGCGCCGGGCCCAGTACGAGGCCGCCCGCCTGGAGGCCCAGCTCGCCGGGCGCGATCGCCTGCCGGATCTCAGCCTCCAGGTCGGAGTGGACTGGGAGGGGACGCCGATGATCGCCGGGGTGCTCCCCCGTCCGGAGGGCAGCGCCAACGTGGGGGTGGGGATGGTCTTCGAGACGCCCCTGGGCGTGAGCCCCGAGTCGGCGGCCGAACGGGAGGCCGAGGGGCGGCGCCGGACGCTCGCGATTGCGCTCGACCAGGCGGAGCTTGCGGTAAGCGAGGAGGTCCGCCAGCTGCTCTTCTTGGTCCAGCACCAGGCGGACCAGCTGCGGTATGCCCGCTTGGCCCAGACGGCCGCCGATAAGCGCTATCAGGCCGAATGGGGCCGCTACCAGGGCGGCCTGGTCGACGTCCAGGAGCTCCTGCGCTATCACCGGGCCCTCTCCCTGGCCCGGCTCGACGTCTTGAAGGCCCAGGCCGGCCTCCGCATCGCCTCTGCCAGGCTCCATGCCGCCACCGCG